>JAIXPV010000785.1 GCA_027486105.1 Runella sp.
CTTTTGCTGATTTGAATTCATTTTTTCTACAAGAAAAAGAGGAGGTTTTATATACAAAGGAAATTATAAATGAGTATCGTGATAATCACAGCAAAGCAGAAATAAAGAAAATCATAAAGTCTAATGCAGGGGAAAAGGCACATTTAGAAGCGACGAAAAATAACTTTGTGTACTTTTTTTCTAAAGGAACTTTAAATGATGCGTCTAATGTAGATCTAAGTTCGTTTCAGTTAATAGTACATACTCTTGATACTTTTCTAATAAATATAGAGAAAGGAGCTTGTAGTTGGCAACAAAATGACAATGAAGACCTTTTTAACCTTGTTTATGTTGGGCCGAATGATAAATACTGGACACAAGAGAAAAAATGGAAAAATATAATCAAAGAGGCAGGCATGGAAGCATACTTATTTGAAAAATAAAATCTTAGATAAATAATAATAGTATTTTTATTGTAATTAAGTTGCTAATCACCTTTGGAAAATAAAACCTTTTTTAGTGAAAATTTCAAACAGACATGAACGCACATAGAGAAATAGTAAAGCCTATAGGGCGAACCATAAGTTTAGAGTTGCCGGAGGAATTTACTCTTGGTGATCAAGTGGAGGTAATTATCCTCCCTCTCAATGAGCCGCCTGTTAAAAAACAAAAAAACGACCTAAGGCGTTTTCGTGGGGCCCTTGCTCATTTACCAGAAAAAGAAAAAAAGGAAATGGACGATTTTTTTAAAAATATTCGTAACGAATGGGAACGGAATATTTAATTGATACATCCGGCTATAGTCGTTACTTAGATGATATGCTATCCGTGGAAAATAGTGATTTTATGGATAGTGTATTAGAAAATGCGCCTGCTATGTGCTTTGTAGTCAAGATAGAATTGCGTTCTTTTCAAGGTGATATAGTTAAAGAAAATACGATTGCAGATTTGGTTAATAATTGTTTGATAATGGAATTGTCAGATGAAATTATTGAAAAAACGATTGAGCTACGCAGAAAAGCAAAAATTAAACTGCCTGATGCTATCATAGCAGCTACGGCAATCGTTCATAATTTGACGCTACTCTCTACCAATGATAGCGATTTCGTGAAAGTGCCTAAGTTGAAATATAAGTCATTGAATACATAAAATCTAACCCAAAAATGGGAAACTACATGACTATGGTGGCCGCCCAAGAAGCCGCTGCTATCGAAGAAGTAAAGTATGACGCTACTCCCGAAGGTCCTCGATTTTTGTCGGGAGCGCAGGCGCTCATGGAATCACTGATTGCCGAAGGGACGGAAGTGATTTTTGGATACCCGGGCGGTGCCATCATGCCTACGTATGATGCCCTTTTTGATTATACTGACCGCCTAGATCATATTTTGGTGCGGCATGAGCAAGGCGCTGGACACGCGGCGCAGGGATACGCCCGTACCAGCGGAAAACCTGGCGTTTGTCTGGTGACTTCTGGCCCTGGCGGTACTAATTTAGTGACACCCATCGCCGATGCCATTATCGACTGTACGCCTTTGGTGTGCATCATCGGGCAGGTAAAATCCACTTTGTTAGGAACGGATGCTTTTCAGGAAACCGACATTATTGGTGTAACAACGCCCGTGTGTAAGTGGAACTACCAAATCACTCACCCCGACGAAGTGCCAGAAGTAATGGCTAAGGCGTTTTATATTGCCACTTCTGGAAAACCTGGCCCCGTAGTGATTGACTTTACGCGGGATGCGCAGGTCGGGATGATGGATAAGCCCTATCAATACAAAAAAATAGAGGGTTTGGCCAGCTACAAACCCCGTATTGTTCCTAAAGATGAACACGTACAGAAAGCGGCGGAATTAATCAATAATGCCAAAAAACCCTATATTTTATTTGGGCACGGTGTGTTGATTTCGGGAGCGATGGAAGAACTGAAGGCTTTCGTTGAAAAAACCGATATTCCCTGCGCCAGTACTTTGTTGGGATTGTCGGCGATGCCGATTGACCACCCTAATTATGTGGGTTGGTTAGGAATGCACGGCAACTATGGCCCCAACGTATTGACCGACCAAGCTGATGTCATTATTGCCATTGGAATGCGTTTTGACGACCGCGTAACGGGCGACGCCACCAAGTACATTCGTCAGGCTAGAGTAGTGCATATTGAAATAGACCCCTCAGAGATTGACAAAATCATCAAAGCAGAAGCCCCCGTGGTAGGTGATGCAAAGGAAGCTTTGCGGAAGCTGCTTCCGTTGGTGAAGTCCAACAATCACTCTACATGGCGCAATGAATTTAAGAAATTTGACGTCATCGAAGAGCAGAAAGTAACCCGTCGGGAATTGAAGGAAGAAGGAGAAATCAAGATGGCAGAAGTGGTGAATATGCTTTCCCAAAAAACCAACGGAGAGGCCTGTATTATTGCAGATGTAGGTCAGCATCAGATGATTGCAGCGCGGTATTACCAGTTTAAAAAGCCACATTCATACATTGCTTCGGGGGGATTAGGAACCATGGGTTTTGCTATTCCGGCCGCGTTTGGTGCCAAAAAAGGCGCTCCTGACCGTGAAGTAGTGGCCTTTATTGGTGATGGTTGTTTTCAGATGACCATTCAAGAATTAGGAACCATTGCGCAGAGTGGATTAGCCGTAAAATTGATTATTCTCAACAATAATTATTTGGGAATGGTACGGCAGTGGCAACAGCTGTTCTTTGAAAAACGCTACTCATTTGTGGAGCTGAAAAACCCCGATTTTGTAACCATTGCCAAAGGTTTCGGGATTACGGGTCATACTTGCTCTGAGCGCGACAATCTGAGCGACTCGCTAGATGCCTTGCTCAAATCAGACAAGCCGTATTTGTTGGAAGTAATCGTTGAGAAAGAAGAAAACGTATTTCCAATGGTCCCCGCTGGGGCTTCGGTTGTTGATATTCGGTTGGACTAGGCCGACAAGACAGCAACGGTTTGGTACTTAAATAAATGCACAACTAAAACTCCCCTTTGGAGCGAGCCGACGATTCGGTTGGGGCTTATGACGACTTACACCATCTGTATATTTACCGAAAATACTTTCGGACTCTTAAATAAAATTACGATTCTTTTCACCCGTCGACGGGTCAACATTGAAAGCTTGACGGTGTCGGAAACGGAACGAAAAGGGGTATCTCGGTACACCATTACCATCAAACACGATAAACGCGAAGAGGTCGAAAAACTGGTTCGTCAAATCCGCAAAGTGGTGGAAGTTTTGGCCGTGTTCGGATACTTGGACGATGAGGTTGTGTACAACGAAATTGCGCTTTTCAAAATCGCAACCCCTATTGGTACCCGGCCCATCGATATCGAAACCATCAATAAAGTGTACAAAGCTTGGGTGGTTTACTGGGGACTCGACTACGTGGTGATCGAGAAGGCTGGTAATGAAGCCGAAATCATGGATTTCTTCCGGTATATTAAGCCTTACGGAATACTTGAATTCGTAAAATCAGGCCGTGTAGCCGTTGGAAAAACCCCTCAAGGGTTAGTGGAGTACCTTCCGCAGGAGGTACATGGCGAGTATTATGCTTAAAAAAACTACCTTTGTCAAAGCGTTTGGCGATCCAATTGGGATAGCCCGACCGGTATAAAAACCGATAGATTTGACTAGATACGTTTGAATGAAACAACCACAGCAATCACTTACAACACCTTTTAGGTGGCTGGACAGTAAATTACAACCGTTCTTTGACAATAAATTTTGGCAGATAAGGCTATTATTTTTAGCCCTGATTGTCTCAACTGGCACCCTTTTGACCTTTAATTTTATTTTGGTCGATAAGGGCTTGCGAAGCTTGTATCTTGAAATGCGGCAGCCGGGTTCTATCGGCGGGCTTTTTTGGGATGATATTATTAAACAGGGCGCTGATCCGTTTACACCTAAAGACTATGAAGCGGGGTCGCACGAGGCAAATCAAACCTTTCGTCTGACCATCCCACTTATTGCGCAGGCGTTGCACCTCAATGTTGCTGGTTTATACGTACTTCATGTATTGGTAGGACTGGTGTTTTTGTGGTTTATGACACGGGCAGTTTATGACATAGTAAAGGATAAAATCCTAACTTTCTATTTTATGACGGGGTTTACGGCAATCTACGCTGGAGCTAATTTTTACATCAATTTCTTGGGCCATTGCGATGCCTTCCCGTTTTGTTTCATGGTGTTGGCATTTTATTTCCGAAACCCCCTATCGGTTTTACTGTTTACGCAACTGGCCTTTTGGTGTGATGAGCGCGCCATTATCAATTCTTCTTATTTAGGATTATGGTACGTGTTGCCGCTCATTAAGCAAGTGATTGATAAACGAAAATTTTCCATCAAAGAGATTCCGCTGCCCGTAGTTGCATTGGTGATGAGTGCGGGAATTTATTTAGTGATACGGCAGTGGCTTGCTACAACGTATGGCTTGAAAGTAGGCCACGACAACGACTTGTCGCAGCAGACGACTTGGTGGAGCTTAAGCATTCTAGGTGATAAATTTACGCGTGGTTTAGAAGGCTTTTGGCTCATTGTTTTTGCGGGTATGGCGGTTCTAGTCATGCTGAAAGATTGGTGGGCGCTGGTATTACTGGGCGGATGTATACTGATTACTGGAGTAATCGGAGTGATGGTTGCCGATGGCACTCGCTCCCTCTCTTTTGGTTTTTATATGTTCTTTTTCTTGCTGACTATTTTACGGGAGCATGTACCAATCAATCAGTTAAAATATTTATTGATTGTCAGTACACTCGTTTCTTTAATGTTACCGTTGTCTTTCCCATAAGTCGCTATGAATCAAGAATATTATAAGCAATATTACCATATCGAAAGAGAGCATTGGTGGTTTGTTGTTCGGAATCAGATTATCATCAATCATTTGAAACAGACTCTGCCAGCTCAACGTCCGCTGAAAATCTTGAATGTAGGAGTAGCAACTGGGCATTCGTCGGAGCTTCTGGGAGTGTTTGGAGGCGTAAAATCAGTTGAGTACGATCTAGAATGTTATGCTTTTACCAAAGCAAATGTACCGATTGATTTGATACAAGGTTCAATTCTCGAATTGCCCTTTGATGATGAGACTTACGATTTGGTTTGTGCTTTCGACGTAATCGAACATGTCGAAGAACATCAACTGGCGGTTGATGAAATGAAACGAGTGTGTAAGCCCAATGGCTTGGTATGTGTAACGGTGCCAGCATTTATGTTTTTGTGGAACCAGCACGACGACGTCAACCACCACGTGCGTCGGTACACAATGGCGGGGCTTGGAGAGTTATTTAAGAAAAGCGGAAAAATCGTATTCAGCAGTTATTTCAATTTTTGGCTTTTTTTTCCGATTGCTTTTTTTCGATTACTGTCAAAATTACTGCCCTTGCATCAGCAAAAGATAGAGGATGCTGGATCGGATTTTACGGTAATGAACGGCCCGGTTTTTCAAAAAATATTCGGACGTATTTTTAAAACGGAAGACTGGTTGATTCAAAAAAAAATAAAACTATTTGTGGGCGTGTCGGCCCTGCTTACGTGGCAAAAGACAAAATAAGATTCAATAACAATTAATAAATAAACAAAACAATTCAATGGCACAAATCAATTTCGGCGGGAGCGTAGAAGAAGTAGTAACCCGCGAAGAATTTCCTCTTGAAAAAGCACGTGAAGTATTGGCAAATGAAACAATCGCCGTTATTGGTTACGGTGTTCAGGGCCCGGGTCAGAGCTTAAATATGCGCGATAACGGTTTCAACGTAATCGTTGGACAACGTAAAGGAAAAACCTACGATAAAGCAGTTGCTGATGGCTGGGTGCCAGGTGAGACGCTTTTCGAAATCGAAGAAGCCCTCGAAAAAGGAACCATCATTTGTTTCTTGCTGTCGGATGCTGCTCAAATTGAATTGTGGCCAACCGTAAAGAAGGCACTTGTTCCGGGCAAGTCTCTGTACTTCTCACACGGTTTTGGTGTAACTTATAAAGAACAAACAGGTATCATTCCACCCGCTGATGTTGACGTATTTTTGGTAGCGCCCAAAGGCTCAGGAACGTCACTTCGTCGTTTGTTTGTAGAAGGAAAAGGACTTAACTCTTCTTTTGCCGTATATCAAGATGCTTCAGGCAATGCCCGTACAAAATGTATCGCCATGGGTATCGGTGTAGGTTCAGGTTATTTGTTTGAAACTGATTTCTACCGTGAAGTTACGTCTGACCTTACTGGTGAGCGCGGAACTTTGATGGGCGCTATTCAAGGGATTTTTGCGGCTCAATACGAAGTATTGCGCGAAAACGGCCACTCTCCATCAGAAGCATTCAACGAAACCGTAGAAGAATTGACGCAATCATTGATGCCGCTTGTAGCCGAAAACGGTATGGATTGGATGTATGCAAACTGCTCAACTACTGCTCAACGCGGCGCCCTTGACTGGTGGAAACCTTTCAAAGAAGCTACTAAGCCTGTCTTCCAGAAACTGTACGATTCAGTAAAATCAGGCGAGCAGGCAAACATTTCTATCACGCGTAACTCGCAGCCTGACTACCGCGAAAAACTCGAAGTAGAATTGGCCGAGCTTCGTGATTCAGAAATGTGGCGGGCAGGGGCGGCCGTTCGCAGCCTGCGTCCAGAGCGTAACTAATACTTTTAATTTAACCTCGGCAAGGGTCAAGACCTTGCCGAGGTTATTATTAAGCAATTATCTTGATTTGAAAATCCCCCGAGTTGTGTAAATTCGGGGGATTTTTGCAATTACTCTAATCATGATTTCTTATGAGTATCGCCTCCGAAAAACACAAACATAAAGTCGCCGATTTACCGACATTTGATAATATTTTGCAGGCTGCCGAGCGAATTCGAAAAGTGGTAAAGCACACCGATTTGGAGCTAAATCTCAATTTTTCGGAGCGATACGAAGCCAACATCTACTTCAAACGGGAAGATTTGCAGGTGGTGCGCTCTTACAAGATTCGGGGGGCGTACAACAAAATGGCGAGCTTGTCAGCAGAGGCGCTTGAAAAAGGAGTGGTGTGTGCTTCGGCAGGCAACCACGCTCAGGGCGTAGCTTATGCCTGTAATAAAATGCAGGTACGTGGTCGAATCTTTATGCCCAGCACCACACCCGCCCAGAAAGTAAAGCAGGTCAAACTTTTCGGTAAAGACCAAATTGAAGTAGTACTGCACGGCGATACCTACGACGATGCCTACCACGCCGCTAAGCATTTTTGTGAAAGCAATGAGGCTACCTTCATCCACCCCTTTGACGACGTGCAGGTGATGGAAGGGCAAGGGACCGTTGGGCTGGAAATCTTCCGGGATGCCGATTTTAAAATTGATTATCTGCTGTTTGCCATCGGTGGCGGTGGATTGGCCTCTGGCGTAACAACGGTGTTTAAACAATTGAGCCCCGCCACAAAACTCATTGGGGTAGAGCCACTTGGTTCTCCTACGATGTACACCGCCATTAAAGAGAATCATGTAGTAACGCTCGAAAACATTGATAAATTTGTGGATGGTGCCGCCGTAAAACGCGCAGGTGAGCACACTTTTCAAGTGTGTCGTCAAAATTTAGATTCTATTTTGCTCGTTCCCGAAGGCAAAGTATGCTCTACAATCTTACAATTGTACAACGAAGAAGCCATCGTAGTTGAGCCAGCGGGTGCCCTCACAGTGGCAGCACTCGACCAAATCAAAGACGAAATCAAAGGAAAAGATGTGGTGCTTTTGATTGGTGGTGGCAACAACGACATCACCCGTACCGAAGAAATCAAAGAGCGTAGTTTGCTTTACGAAGGACTCAAGCATTATTTTATTATTCGTTTTCCGCAGCGCTCGGGGGCGTTCAAAGAGTTTTTGAACCACGTTCTCGGCCCCAACGACGACATTGCGCACTTTGAGTACTCCAAAAAAACAGCCCGCGAACGCGGCCCAGCTTTGGTAGGCATCGAACTTCGCCACAAAGAAGACTTTGAGCCGCTTTTGACCCGAATGCAGGAGCACAACATGCAATTTGAATACATCAACAATAAGCCCGATTTATTTGAGTTTTTGATATGAACTTTGATTTTAGAAAATACCACGTCAGGGCCATAAACGCCCAAAATGAAGCCGAAAAAGCGGCGATTAACCAAGAGTTAAAAGACTTATACGATGCGCTTTCAGAGGAAGATAAGAAAGTGTTTAATGAAGAATTGCAAAAATTCTTGATGTCGCAATACAAGACGATTGGCGATGATTATCAGGCTCTGAAAAAGGGCGGGGCATTTAATTAATAATCGAATATTTGCCGATTTCTTCCTTCCTACCTCTTATTCACTCCTTCTTAATTAATAGTTCATTCCCCAATGCTTCGCGTTCCTTCTTCCATCAGTGCCCAACAGTTTCAATCCCTGAAAATTCAGGATATGACCTTTGTGGCCTATCGGAGCGATGTATATCCAGAGCGCAACGAGATTTTCTTTGAAGAACATGCCGTGGTGGTGGTTTTGGAAGGAGAGAAAAAGTTTATCTCGCCCAATCAGGACTTACATGTTCACAAAGGGCAGATTTTGTTTTTTCAGCGGGGCTGTTATTCCATGAATGAGTCTATCGGGAGCGATTACCGAAGCCTTGTTTTTTTCTTTCATGAAAAACTCCTCAAAGAGTTTGTGAATCAGAATCAGACCCTGTTTGCTCAGGCAGATGCTGACCGTACGGAGCCTATTTTGGTCCTTCAGTCATCGCCGACCTTTGAGAAGTTTATCGATTCACTTTTACCCTATTTTCATTCCCAAACGCCTTATTTAAACCAGTTTTTGAGGCTCAAATTTCAGGAGTTGCTGCTTCATTTAATTGAGATAGATACCTCACGACAGCTCAAGTCCATTCTATTTAACATCTACAAAGGACAAAAGACGGAGCTGGAGTATCTCTTAAACAACTACTACTTAAAGCCATTGACAATAAGTGAATTAGCGCATTTGTCTGGGCGCAGCCTGTCGGCTTTTAAACGTGATTTTGAAGAACAGTTTCACACTTCTCCTGCCAACTGGATCAAACAAAAACGCTTAGAACAAGCGGCTTTTCTTCTCAAAAATGCCAACAAAAATGTGTCGGAAGTAAGCATGGAAATTGGCTACGAGAGCGTCTCTCACTTTATCAAAGCTTACAAAGAAAAATACGGATTTACGCCAAAAAAAACCTATTGAGCCAAAATCGCTATTGTTTTGGCGTGGGGCGTTATGACGTATTGCAGAGATTCCTGCAATTTTGTACCCTAGAAAAAGCAACTACGGCTAAACCGCTATATGGAGTTCATTCTCTGTGTTTCTTTGTTTCTCTGTGGTAGTTGTTCCTTTGGTTTTAAAAAATTCATAAAAGTTAAGATAATATGTCACAAACAACCCTCTTCGACAAAGTGTGGGATGCGCACGTTGTCCGCAAGATTGAAGACGGACCCGATGTGTTCTTCATCGACCGTCACTTTATTCACGAAGTAACCAGCCCAGTGGCCTTCTTGGGCCTTGAAAGTCGCGGAATCGGGGTGCTTTTTCCTGAGCGCACCTTTGCCACTGCTGACCACAACACGCCCACGATTAACCAACATTTGCCAGTACAAGACCCACTTTCGGCCAATCAGTTGAAGGCCCTCGAAACCAACACCGCAAAATACGGTATTTCGCACTGGGGGCTGGGACACGCCAAAAACGGAATCGTACACGTAGTTGGGCCTGAAAATGGTATCACCCTTCCAGGCATGACCATCGTTTGCGGTGACTCACACACCTCTACGCACGGTGCTTTCGGAGCCATTGCGTTTGGTATCGGTACCTCAGAAGTCGAAATGGTGCTGGCATCCCAGTGTATCATGCAGCCCAAACCCAAGAAAATGCGCATTACCATCAATGGTAAGTTGGGTAAAGGCGTATTGCCTAAAGATGCGGTTTTGTACATTATTTCACAGATTTCGGCTAGTGGTGCTACCGGTTATTTCGTAGAATACGCTGGCGAAGTATTTGAGAATATGAGCATGGAAGGCCGTATGACGGTTTGTAACATGTCTATTGAAATGGGCGCGCGCGGTGGTATGATTGCCCCTGACGAGACCACATTTGCCTATCTTAAAGGTCGTGAGCAGGCGCCAAAAGGCGAGGCTTGGGACAAAGCACTGGCTTACTGGAAAACCCTTAAAACCGACGAGGGCGCGACGTTTGACTTGGAATATACCTACGACGCGGCCAACATTGAGCCTCAAATCACGTACGGAACTAATCCAGGCTTAGGAACGGGTATTTCTCAACACATCCCTAAAGCCGAGCAAGTATTGGACGGGGGCGCTTCTTATGCTAAATCGCTGGCATACATGGGTTTTGCCGAAGATGATAGTATGATTGGCAAGCCTATTGACTACGTGTTTTTGGGAAGTTGTACCAACGGTCGTATTGAAGACTTCAGGGCGTTTGCGTCTATTGTAAAAGGCCGTAAGAAAGCCGATAATGTAACGGCTTGGCTGGTACCAGGTTCGCACATTGTAGAAGCTCAAATCCAAGAAGAAGGTATTTTGGACATTTTGACCGAAGCAGGTTTCTCATTGCGTCAGCCAGGATGTTCGGCTTGTTTGGCGATGAACGATGACAAGATTCCAGCGGGTAAATACGCCGTCAGTACCTCAAACCGTAACTTTGAAGGGCGTCAGGGCCCGGGCGCGCGTACGTTGTTGGCCAGCCCTTATGTAGCCGCCGCCGCCGCCGTCACTGGAAAAGTAACAGACCCACGGGAGTTTTTATAATTTTTTATTTTTAACCGCAAAGTCCGCTAAGATTTAACGCGAAGTCCGCTGAGAAATGACTGAGAATGAATTAGCTACCAAAATAATAGGTTGTGCTATTAAAGTTCATACGGCTTTAGGACCGGGTCTATTAGAGAGAACATATCAGGAGTGTTTATTTTACGAAATAAATAAAAGTGGATTGATATGTGAGAAAGAGAAACCAATACCTCTTGTTTATGAAGAGGTAAAATTAGATTGTGGCTACCGAATAGACTTATTGGTGAATAACAAGGTCGTTATTGAAATCAAAAGTGTAGAGGCCTTGAATGACGTTCATTTAGCTCAAACATTGACCTATCTTAAATTAGGCAACTATAAGTTAGGTTTATTGATAAATTTTAATGTCCTGATGTTGAAACAAGGTATCAAAAGAATAGCTAATGGGCTTTAGCTCTTTGTGAACTTGGCGTAATTACTTTGCGAACTTGGCGGTTAAAAAAACTCAAAACAAAAGAAACAAAATGGCATACGATCAATTCACCATATTAAAATCTTCGGCGGTACCCCTTCCTTTGGAGAACGTGGATACCGACCAAATCATCCCCGCTCGCTTTTTGAAAGCCACCAAGCGGGAAGGCTTCGGCGATAATCTCTTTCGCGATTGGCGCTATAATCCCGACAATTCGCCCAAGGCAGATTTTGTGCTGAACAACCCGCTCTACTCGGGCAAAATCCTCGTCGGCGGTCGCAACTTCGGAAGCGGTTCGAGCCGTGAGCACGCCGCTTGGGCCATCTACGATTACGGTTTCCGTTGCGTCATTTCGAGTTTCTTCGCCGATATTTTTAAGAATAACTCCATCAACGTTGGGATTTTGCCCGTAACGGTCTCTCCAGAGTTTTTGGATAAAATCTTTTTAGCGATTGAAAAAGACCCAAAAACCGAATTGGAAGTAAGCTTGCCCGATCAAACGGTGACCATTTTGGCCACGGGCGAAAAAGAATCTTTCGATATCAACGGTTACAAAAAACACAATCTGCTAAACGGCTTCGATGATATTGATTATCTGCGGGCCATGAAAGAGGAAATCGGCGCTTTTGAGGCCGCGCTTCTTTTCTAATTATGAGATACATCGAAATAATGGATACGACACTCCGCGACGGTGAACAAACCAGCGGAGTGTCTTTTTCGGCTTCCGAAAAGCTGGCCTTGGCGCAATTGCTGCTTACCGAAGTCAAAGTCGACCGCATCGAAATTGCTTCGGCGCGGGTGTCAGAAGGTGAATTTCGGGCGGTTAAAAAAATCACCAATTGGGCTAAGGAAAACGGTTTTTTGGACAAGGTAGAAGTACTGACGTTTGTAGACGGCGAAGCCTCCATCAATTGGATGCTTGAATCGGGTGCAACTGTCATGAATCTGTTGACCAAAGGTTCGCTGAATCACTTGGTGCATCAGCTCAAAAAAACGCCCGAAGCGCATTTTGAAGACATTCAAAAAGTGATTGCGTTGGCAGAATCGAAAGGTATTTCTGCCAATGTGTACCTCGAAGATTGGAGCAACGGAATGCGTAACTCCCCCGAGTATGTATTCCAATTTCTTGATTTTCTGACCACTCAGCCTATTCGTCGGGTGCTTTTGCCCGATACGCTAGGGGTGCTTACACCTGCGGAATCCTATTCGTTTGTAAAATCAATTGTGGAGCGTTATCCTAATCAACACTTTGATTTCCATGCTCATAACGACTATGACCTAAGCATTGCTAATGTCATGGAAGCGCTACGGGCGGGAGCCCACGGGCTGCATTTAACCGTCAATGGCATGGGCGAACGGGCCGGAAATGCGCCGTTGGCGAGTGCGATTGCGGTATTGAAGGATTTCATGCCAGAAGTAACCACGGGAGTAGTAGAGGAATCGTTGTATTCCATCAGCAAAATCGTTGAAACCTTTTCTGGGCTTCGTATTCCAGCCAATAAGCCGATTGTGGGAGACAATGTTTTTACCCAAACTGCTGGTATTCATGCTGATGGCGATAAGAAAAACAACCTGTATTTCAATGAGTTGATGCCAGAGCGTTTTGGACGGAAGCGGTCGTATGCATTGGGCAAAACGTCGGGGAAAGCCAATATCGAAAATAACCTTCGGGAGTTGGGCATTAAACTCGCCGACGAGGACCTCAAAAAAGTAACGCAACGAATTATTGAACTCGGTGATAGAAAGGAAGTTGTGACGCAGGATGACCTTCCGTACATCATTTCCGACGTGTTGGATACCAACGCTATTGAGTACAAAATTGAAGTGCTCAATTATGTGTTGACCCACTCCAAAGACCTTAAACCATCGGCCACGCTCAAGGTGAAAATCGAAGATGAGGTGTTTGAAGAAAATGCGCAGGGAGACGGCCAGTACGATGCGTTTATGAATGCGTTGAAGAAAATTTATGAGGTCAAAGGAAAAACGCTCCCGCTGTTGACTGATTACGCCGTTCGTATCCCAACGGGAGGACGCACCGACGCACTTTGTGAAACCATCATTACGTGGAATTGGAACAATAAAGAGTTTAAAACCAGAGGCTTGGACTCTGACCAAACGGTATCGGCCATCAAAGCCACTCAGAAGATGCTGAATCTGATCAGTCTTTAATTTTTTTGGACACAGAGTTTCACAGAGTTTATGGCACAGAGTATAACAGAGTTAAATTCGCTTTCTCAAATTATTTTGAGACAAGCGTTTGACGTTCATTCTGCACTTGGGCCGGGGCTTTTGGAAAGTGCCTATAAAGAGTGTTTAGCCTATCGTTTGCAGAAAAATGGACTTTGGGTAGAGAAAGAAAAACCAATGCCATTAGTTTTTGAGGAAATCCGTTTAGACCAAGGATATCGGTTGGATTTGTTGGTAGAAAATAAAATTGTAGTTGAACTAAAATCAGTTGAATCATTAAATGACTTACACATTGCGCAGGTTTTAACCTACTTAAAATTAGGAAATTAC
>JAIXPV010000251.1 GCA_027486105.1 Runella sp.
GCTAACGCTTTGATGGCTTTCTGGAGTTGGCTTTTACAGTAAGGTTCTTCGTTTCGAATACGCAACGCACGTTCATAATTTTCTTTGGCGCATTGATAATCCTGTTTCTTAAAACACGCATCTGCTCGTTTTTTGTAGTCATCAAAAGTTACTTTTTGAGCCACAGAAGCGATCGTAAAAAGCGTAAAAACAAAAACAAACAGTAGGCGAAGCATATCGTGGCGATTACAGAGGTAAATTTAACGTTCAATGCGTTGTTGTTCAAGTTGTTGGAGCCGCAGTTCAAGGCTTTGCTTTTCCTGAGCCAACTGACCGTACTTGTCGGTGAGTTGTTTCCATTCATCGTCTTGTATCAACCGCGCATTTCCCAAATCTATCAAATAAGCCTCATAACTTTTGAGAACAGACCTAAAAAGCGGTTTATCATACCGCTGCTGAAGTCGGGTGATAAACCCGAAAACAGTCTGCAATTGCTTGGCAGAAAAGGGCTTTGTTTTGGTCAGCACTTCGATATAATCATCCAGACGGTCGGTTTCGACCAAAAAACCCTTGATTTCTGATTCGGTCGATTGATTCCGCTGAAGGGCCAATTCAGGAATTTTACGGAGATTAAGATATATTGAAATACCCAGCAAGACCACAACACCCGCATAACAGGCACAGAAGTACATAATGCGAGAACGGCGTATTTCACTATTAAGGGCTTTCATATTTTAGGAATTCGAATTTAGAAGGCAAAATTAAAAACATACACGATGCCATTTTCGCGCTTATTTAAGGGGCGCAACGGGTGATGGTGGCGGCTGTGATTGCATGGTTGCAATCTGGAGTTTCAAAAATTGATTATCCTGCGTCAAACGCTCAATTTGGTCTTTATAGGCCTGTTTTTTGGCCACTATCTCTTTTTGATTGGCAACGGCTTCTTCATTGACCAATATCAGAAATTTATAATTGCGAACTACACGTCTGAAAACGGTATCCAGCACCGTAGCCTCGGCGGGGCGTTTTTGCATTTCACCCAGCCGTTCTTGTAGGTTGCTTTTTGTTTGCGCCAAAGCGCTCTGATCGGTGCCTTTGATGGCTATTCTGAACGAACGATAAAGGGTATCTAACAACTGTACATCCGTCAAAAAGCGTGCTTCCGTTTGAGAAGAGAGCGCCGTTTTGCCAGCCGAGCGCGGGTTCAGAAAACGATAACTAATAGCCGTCAATAACCCAAAAAGCAGCAAACTGACCAAAATATATTTTAGAAAAGGGCTCATGCTTCGGTGACCAATTTAACCTTTGTAATTACCACTTAATGAAGGCTCATGCCGTTTTTCACCTTCCTACACTTTTTTAACTTTTCTCATTTTAAGAACGGTATTGCTCCCGTCCACGATACCCTCCGTCGCTGTCGCCTTTATAGACGTATTCAAGACCGCTTAATTCATTAAAAATGGCGTTGAGATTGTCCAGAAAATCTTTGATGAGGATAAAAGCGGGAACGACGTCGTTGTGGTTGTACTGAATTTTTACCAGCAAATTGAGTTTTGCCTCAAACGAAGCCTGCGTCACGCCAAAACGTTGTCCAAAGTAATTGTACATATATTCTTTGTTTCGTTGGGGCAGACAACGCAGTGTTCCCATAAAAACCCGGGCAAATCGCGCGAAATATTCCACAAAATACGCAGGCGATGATTCGTTGAGAATCAAGCGGTAATGGTCGTACGAGTCGGCTATGTGCAGGATTACTTTTTGGGCCAATATCCCCACATTCTTTGACCAATCGTCCTGCGCTTTCAGAAACACATTCTGCACGGTGGTCTCGGCGTTTTTATCAATCTGTCCAATCAGGGCGTCAAAATGGTCATAATACCACATCAGGGTGGGATGAGCGCTGATATTCATGCACGGCGGCACGTATTCCCACTCTGAGAGCAGGTTGAATTGTTGATTTACTTTTTTAAGTTTACCCACCACCAAATGATGAATACCAGAGGTGTTGTGCTTAATATGCTCAGCAGTAGCCACGGCCAATCGGAGCGACGGCATCCAATAAGGCAATCGCAAAGGCGATTCCTTGGGGTCGGGCTCGCCAAATGGCACTACGTTGGTGGGGTCCACAATGAGCAAAACATAAAACTCTGTGCTGCGCTCATTGAGTAATTCATTTTGAATACTTGACAACGAGCAGGTTAGCGAGGGTTGACTGGCATAAGCGGGGAATTCAATGCGCACCCCGCCTGGCGTAACGGCCCGGCAAAACGGCAGGGTCAGTTCATTACCATTTTGGCTTAGTTGACACACTTTTCCATCGTTGGAAGGCAAAAGGCCGTAAGTATGGGCGTTTAAGTGCGTACGGGCCACATCGCACATTGCGTCGATTGCGGCCAAATCACTGCCCAACAGGTGGTCTTTAGTGATTTTCATCCCGTCCACCCAGTTGATCGGTAAATGCTTTGAAGTTGGAGTTGCCATACGCAGGTTTAATCGATATAACTACGCGCAATTATCGGTGTGCTCGTGGTTATGTTATTTTGTATAAAGGTTTTTTCAGGATCAAGGTACGTTTTAAATAACCCCCAAAACGAAGAGGTATAGAAAACCCAGCCCACGGCCCGGCCAGTTTGAATATCTTCAAACAAGATAGGATTATTGGGGTCGACTTTGGTATTGTACAAATTCATCATATAGTGCAACCATTCGCCCAAAGTACGATCTTGGGGCGCTTCAAATTCGTGACCTTCCCACGTGGGGTCATTGGGTTTCTTGCTGATTCTGACCTTGACCCTCATCGTATTTCGCAATTCAATCCCAGGTACGCGTGTCGTAAGGGGATAGTACCATTTTTGGTAAATATTGGGCGGAATAGCCGTCCAGAAATCATACGATTTAATGAACACATAAGGCAACAAATACCGCAAAGCACCCAGCGAAAGGTACGGAATAAGCATCCCCGTTTGCTTAGAAATGAGGGAATACGAAAGAATAAAACCCGCCATTCCAAAAAACATGAGTGAGACGCACCACCAAAATCCAGGTGCAAATTCTTTACGCACCAGCCACGAAGAAAAGTTTTTGTAAGCCGTTAATAAAAAGACAACGCCCAAAATCAAAGCGCCCGTTTCAAACACAATAAAACTTAAAGATAGTGACGTAATTTGACTAACAACTCCTCCCACTACCGCAAAAAGTGCAAAGACGATGAGCACCTGCATCAACAATTTTTTGGAGAAAATCGCCGATGATTTCAAGTAGGCCACAATCCCTAGATTGGCTATTCCAAAGACAATATTTCCGATTAAAAGCGTAAGTATTGTTGACGACATTCGTGCTATTGATTAATTCCTGAATTTGACTTTAGCATCTATTCTTCACTAAAAATACTCATAAAACCGTCGTAAAACCTAATAATGCCCCCTGACTGCCATTATTTAACTGAAATCCATCGCCAGATTTTTGGGGCAGCAATTCCAACCGCCAATCCAATTCAATTGGCACTAATAATCCAGCCAGAAAATCAACCATTTTTTGTTGTCTGCCATTAGGAACATACTCTTCCATTTGGTGGGCTGAGAGTGGGCCGATGGAGATTTTTAAACAAAGGAATTGGTCGGTCAATAAAGGAGTGGCAATGACCGTATCAACGCCTAGAACGGCCTCTCCCAGCGGCACAAAAGGAGCCTCAACGGGTAATGATTGAACCATTGACTCGTAGTTTAATTCAACCGAATGACCCAACAATTGCTCGAAACAATCGCGCATCCACACCAAATCCCCAGCTGCTTTGTGGGCAATGGTGGTAATTTGAAACAACGAAACCTGCTGGTTATCTGTCAAAGATAAATCGGCACTTTCGGGCCAGAAAATGGCTAAAAATTCCTTCAAAAAACCTTTGTCTTGCCCCGCCAACGCTTGTTTTTCAAACTGCTCAATGCGCACCCGCTGATGGGTGATGGCGTTGTCGAACGGCAGAAAAAACTGCCGAGCATCGTCTTCCTGTCGTTCTTCTTCATTCCGAATCTCCTCCCATTGCTCATCGGTTTTATGGCGGCCAGTGGGGCGGTGAAAAAGACGCTCAGGCAAGGTGTCGTACAAACCATCGCGGGGGGTATTGACCCGGTACCACGAAGTGCCAGTAAGTTCGTTGTATACTTCCTCTATTTCTGAGACATCCCGTTCGTAAAAATACGCCGATGAGCGTTCGGGATAAATAACGATTTCTTCTTTCCGACAAAACCCGCTCGCAATCAATTCATCCACCACGGCCTCTACCCGAAGCCGCCTGACGGGCAATTGATCCAAGGCTGATTTGAGTTCTTCGGGTGACATAAGTGATTTTGTGGCTTGGTTGAATAAAAGGAAGGCAGAGTAAGAAATCGACCTGCACTTACGTCACGGTTCCGTTGACCAGCATCCGGATGGGCAAAACACACGACGACTGCTCTTCCAACAAATGTTTGATGCGTAAACTATACTCCGACCACTGCTCGGGCGGAAGGGGTTTTGCAGGATTAGGCGTAAGGTTGATGTCTAAGGTTCGCTGTAATCCCTGATACTGAGACGCTCCCATGCTAAAACCCTTGCTGATTTCCACCCGCTTTAATTTATCGCCTAGTTCGGCAAAACACACCGCTTTATAATCTTCCATCGTTACGGCGCGCCCTCGGGTGAGGATGGCTTTTTTGAAAACGGGCAAATTATCGTCTCCCTGCAACGGTCGCTGCCCGCCTTTGGTAGTGGTGAGGAGCATGGTTATTTCGTCCGTAAATGCAATATTTGCGCGGTCCCGCATTAGTTTTGTCCCAAAGGCAAGGTTGTTGGCGGCATCGGCTTTCGTGGTCCAATAGCGCACGCTGAGTCGCCCCGTTTTTTCGGTGGTTTTAGCGCTGATAAACCAATTTTGAAAATTATCTTTTTTTATAATATTGCTGATGCGTTCTAGTCGCTTCCGAATTTCTTCCACGTCGTTTTCGATTTCACCGCGTCCCAAGGCCATAAACATGGCTCCTTCGTCCCGCAGTAAATCCACCAAATACGACAAAATTTCGGAAGCATCGCGCTCATCAAAACGCGCTACGCCACCCTGTCGGAGCAAATATTGATTACCCGTTTCTCGATTGAACTGCTGCACATTGGTGAGTTTGGCCCCCGCAGGTGTCTCCACCTCAATCATATCCAGAAAAAAGTCGGTTTCGTCGGTACGAATGGGAAATACATTAAACAACGATCGTAATTCTTGAAAATTAGTAACCGCCCTGCGGTTGACCACCGGAAAAGCGTTTACATCGAGGTACATGCGTGACAAAATCTCGGGTGATAATGCCCCAGGAAATTTGATTTTTATCCAAAACAATTCTTGCACAAAATACCGTTGTAGCTCATCAGGGCGCAGGAAAGAAGTGATAGCTTCGGGATATTTTTTCTTTTGGCCTTGAATCGGGATTTCCTGCCCCGTTAGTCGATTACGACTGCTAACGCTCAGTACTTGCCCGTCGTATTGTCGTTGTACCATCCGCTCAATCCGGGCCGAAGCGCCAAGTTCGTTGGCCAGACCGTCAAATGTTTTTTTGTTTACCAACCCCTGAACTACCTGTAGTTCTTCGGTGTCGGTAAACATCCGAACGTCCAATAAACGGCTCAGATGGGTGGTGCGTGAGGGGTCATTGCGCCAATCAAAAAATAGTACTAGGTCATCAAGGGCTTCCAATTCCTCGTTTAACGACAAGCCCATCCAGACTTCATCCAACGGCAACGCCTGATCCATAAAAAATTCACGCGGTGCGCCTCCCATACCCATCTCTCGAATGCGGCTTTGCATGATGACGGTATTCAATCGGAGATTATGCAGCGTATACTGCCCCACCGATGAGAAAAAAAACTCTTTACCTGCCAATGCACAGCTAAAAGTATGTTCGGGCAATACATCAAAAGTAGGGTCAATGATACC
>JAIXPV010000438.1 GCA_027486105.1 Runella sp.
ATTGAAATCATTTGAATTTGTAAAATTGACAGCAATTCTCGCCAATTTTGAATAATCACGTTTCTTCTCAAGCCCAAGCCAATCGCACGCAACAAGTAATCTGTTACCTCGATAAATGTAGAAACCTTGTTCTTGAAACCAACCCAATGAACCACCTGAATTTTCATAGTCAGTTTTTCCAATTTCTGACATATGGGGCAATATAAAGTAAGTTATTTCCACATTACCAAAACTCTCTGGCTGACCCATTTCGGGTTTTGGGTTTAGGTTTAATAAAAACGGATTGTATGCCTCAATCTCTGTGTTTTGGAAGAATATTTTAATCCGTTTGCTCTCAATAAACTTATGAAATACCAAACTTAAATGATGTTTTACATTTATCATTTCCTGATAAAAAGCGTTTTTAACACTTTCATTATTAACATCTGCGTTACCTACAATTCTATCTAATTTTTCCCAAAGGACTAGTGTGCCTGATTTTTGTTTGTCAATTTTTTCCAGAAAGTAATTGTCAGAAACATAGTCTAAAAGTTGCCATTCATTTTCTGTATTGATGAAATCAATATCCCAACAACGTTTTATTATAGCGTAACCTTCTCTTTTGGCTATACAAGTAAGGCGTTTGCACTGTGAAAATGAAGCGGTTTTTAAACCCATACCAAATCGGCCTAAATCCTTTTCACTACGTTCTTCTTCTGGGTCTTTACTGCCTGGGGTCATCGCCAAGACAAGCTCATCTTTATTCATTCCTAGGCCATTGTCACAGATGGAAATGAATGAATCTTGGCCGTTCCACTTATATTCCAATCTAATTTCATTAGCGTTTGCAGATATGGAATTGTCTATTATATCCGAAATAGCAGTAGAAAGGTTATAGCCAAAACTCCTGTAAGAATTTATTGTAGATTTTGGGTTTGGCTTGGCGATTTCGGCTTTTACATATTCTTCCATATCATTTCCCTAATTTTTTCTGCAATTTTTTGAGCCATCAATGGTGGAACAGCATTTCCAATTTGTTTAAAAGCAGCCGTTCTATTTGCCCCCTCCTTTTCCCCTTCAAAATAATAGTCATCTGGAAAAGATTGGAGTCGTGCTGCTTCTCTTACGCTTATTGATCTATTCTGTTCTATATCAGGATGAATGTAATAATGGCCGTCTTTGGCAATATGGGCAACTACTGTTTGTGAGTATGGCAAATCCGCTGCAACAACTTTGAATCGGTCAAAAAATGAAGTACGGTTTTGATGGGTCTTTAGACGTTCTGGTAGGTCATTATAGTTTAATCGTTCTTGTTTTTCCTCCCATTTCTGAACGGCAATTTTGTAAATTTCTTTGTCTTGCTCTTTATGTGGCCTTGCAATATGTTGGGTTAAAATATCAATGCCATTGCGTAGGGCGTGAGCTTTTAAGTACTCGGTTGTTTCTGTTTTGTACTTCAAAAATCTGTCTATTCCCTCACCAGCTTTTATAACGGGTAGATCATTCAATAAATCTTTAACTAAATAGTTACTTTCAATCCTAATTGCTTCCAAGTTTGGGATAGCAAATATTTGGTGTTTTTGCCAACCGAGAATGACTATCCTTTTTCTATTTTGTAGCACACCAAAGTTTACAGCTTCAAGTATAAATAATTTTATTTGATACCCTTTTTGATTAAAAAGTTTTTCCATCTCCGCGAGATAATGGCCTTTTTTTGCGGATTTTAAACCAAGTACGTTCTCAAAAACAAACATTTTTGGCTGATACTTTTCTAAATATTCTGCGTATTGTACGAACAAATAATTTCTTGGGTCTCCCTCCATTTTTGTTTTGGATCTGGACCTACCAACCAGAGAGTAGGCTTGGCAAGGTGGGCCACCAATGATTAAATCAACTTTTTTGTTGCCTAAATATTTATCTATTTGTTCTTGAATTGTATTGTTTTTTTCTTCCCCAATTGGAAGATTTATAACTGAATTCAAAATTTCCTTGGGCACACTTGAATATAATTGCTGACGACTTATTTCACCTTTTAGATAGGCAATATAAGTTTGGTATTTGTTGTTAGCTTTCAGAAAATGGTATGCCGCCCTTGTTCTAAGCGTATTACAAGCTGAATTTTCCATTTCAACGTGCGCAATAGGTTCAAAACCAGCTTGGATAAATCCTTCCGAAAGCCCACCCGCTCCTGCAAATAGGTCTATAAAACTATAATTCATTCGATTTTTCTATTATTATTTAGGATTGGAGTACTTTTTACAAAAAAGTAATGCTTTCACCAAACCAAGTATTTGATAAATTAAAATATATAAATGTAGTACTTCGATTTTATAAACTAAATAATCCCTTTATTCCAAGAAGAGCAATTAAAAACCCCAAAAAACTTGTCAAACAGGTAAAAATCCATATCAATGATACGCAACCCATATATCATCAAAGGACTTTCCACGACTGGCGGGTAAGCCGCAACCCAAGGGAAGGAAATCTCTTGGTGTTCGGTGTGTCGCAAACACTCTTTATATAAAAGGGCGAAGTTGCCCATTGGAAAACTTGGACTAACAGGGTTTGATTTGCTTCCATCTTCAATTGGTTCTACACAAGACGCAATATACTTTTTAATTTATTCACCCCCAAAACCAACCTTCCTTTCATTCCAATTAGAGCGTGCTAAAAAATCCCAGCCATCTGAATATCAATATCTTAAATTCACGCAACTCCCTTTTGAACGACCATGATAGCTGGAAATCTCTGGTACGTAATAGAGATTTCAGTATGTACTTTGGTAGTAAGTGCCGTTTGCACAACATTCAGTCCGTGATTTCGCAGATAGCCGAATTGACCAAATAAAATTTCCCAACACGTTCTTAAGGCTAACCTTACGAAAAGCAAGAGTTTGAATAAATTTAGCTGATTCATTTTATATAGTAGTCACAAAAAAAGCGCGAGGCAATGCCCCGCGCTTCGTGTATAAAAAGGGAATGAAACTACCCAATCGCTTCCGCGCCTGTATCTTTCCAACTCCGTGAATTGGCTGATGCAATGACCGCTTCGCATACTTTTTGGGTTTGGAGCGCGTCTCTGAACGTAGGGCCGCAAGGCTCACCGGTTTCGAGGCTTTTGAGGAAATCGGCCACTTGGTGAATGAAGCTGTGCTCGTAGCCGATACCGCAGCCTGGAATCCACCAACGGTTCATGTACGGTTGGTCGCCGTCGGTTACGTGGATGGAGCGCCAGCCGCGCACGATGGATTCGTCGCTGTGGTCAAAATATTCGAGGCGGTTCAGGTCGTGCAGATCCCAGCGGATAGACGCGTGCTCACCGTTGATTTCAAAGGTATAAAGGGCTTTGTGGCCACGGGCGTAGCGCGTAGACTCAAAAAGGCCCAGAGAACCGTTGGCAAAATGGCAGTGGAACAAGCAGGCGTCGTCGATACCCACGGGCTGCACTTTGCCAGTCAGTTGGTGCATACGCTCCTTTACGAAGGTTTCGGTCATGGCCGATACGTCGGTGATGGCGCCGTTGAGCCACATAGCAGTATCAATACAGTGCGCCAATAAGTCGCCCGTTACACCTGAGCCAGCCGAGTCCACATCCATGCGCCAGAGGCCGGTACCGCCCTGCGGCAGGTCGGCGTTGATGGTCCAGTCTTGGAGGAAGTTGGCGCGGTAGTGAAATATCTTGCCCAGCTTGCCCGAATCAACGATTTGTTTGGCCAAGGTTACGGCTGGTATGCGGCGGTAGTTGTACCAAACGGTGGTTTTCACGCCCGCTTTTTCGGCCGCTTCCACCATCGTTTCGCCTTCGGCCAGCGTGCGCGCCAATGGTTTTTCGCACAGAATCATCTTACCCGCAGCGGCAGCGGCCAGCGCGATTTCGGCGTGGCTGTCGTTGGGCGTACAGATGTCGATGGCGTCAATATCATCGCGGGCCACGAGCGCTTTCCAATCCGTTTCATAGGATTCGAAGCCCCATTGCTCGGCAAATGCCTTTACCTTCTC
>JAIXPV010000475.1 GCA_027486105.1 Runella sp.
GGGCAAAAGCCTGCGGAAAATCACGGCGCTGATTTTGTTGTTGACTGAGCTGCCGTACAATTGTAACCAAAAGTTCATCAAGCAACTGATTGACCCGGGTTTGATAGGCAAATTCAGCCTGTTTTATTTCCGTTTCAATTCGTTGAAGTAAATCACAGACCCATTTAAAATTATTCAAAACCATCGGACCTTGGGTCACAAACAACCTACCCATCAGCTTTTGGTCGGCTTCGGCAATGGCCGACCAATCACCCAAAAAAAGCTCTTTAGATGGTTCAAAAGACGTAGGCTCGATGGTAAGCCACGCCAAACTGCCGATTTCGAGGGTATTGGTCGGACTCCCATAGCCGTGCCACGGGCACAATACGACCACGTCGTTTGGGTATAATACATGGCGTTGATGCTCAATCAGCCACTCAAATTTTCCTTCCAAAATACATACCATCTGTAGCCCTCCCCTGACCCGTACGGGCCATTCATCCAATCGCACCGTTGGGTTTTTAAGCCGTATCAATTCCTTGATATGCCGAAATTCAGTCATCGAAAAAGTGGGCCAGTTTAGTAAACTCATTAACCAAATCTTGCTTTATTAATTTTTTTAAATAAAA
Organism: Runella sp.; assembly: GCA_027486105.1. Classification (GTDB taxonomy): domain Bacteria; phylum Bacteroidota; class Bacteroidia; order Cytophagales; family Spirosomataceae; genus Runella. The sequence goes on from JAIXPV010000475.1 coordinate 609, forward strand.
CATTAAAATATTGCAAAATTCTACATCGTCTAATCGTAGAAGTTTTTTGCACAATTCTTTGTTTTTTTTGTAGTCAGTTCAATACCCTTAAACTTTACTGAACAAACAATCTTACTTTAGAAAGATGAGAAAACGATTACTCTTGCTTCGAGCTACCCTGCTATTGACAGCTCTCCTAGCCCTAGCCCCTATGCTCCGGGCTCAAATGCGCGTTACGGGAACCGTTACGAACACCGCCGATAAATCGGCCTTGGCGGGTGTATCTGTTCTTGTAAAAGGAACCAACACGGGTACTTCTACCGACGGAAACGGAAACTATGCCATTACGGCCCCCTCGGGTGCCACATTGGTTTTTAGTTTTATCGGCTACGGCTCCAAAGAAGTGGCCATCGGCAACCAAACCAAAGTGGATGTATCGCTGGCCGAAAGCGCCGAAGCCCTACAAGAAGTTGTCGTAACGGCGTTGGGGATTAAGAAGGAATCCAAAAAACTTGGATATGCCACCACAACCATTAATTCGGATGCCCTCACCGAAAACCGAACGCCCAATTTCATGAATACCCTTCAAGGAAAAATTGCGGGGGTAAACATCTCAGGGTTGGGTACTGGCCCCGCAGGTACGTCCAAGATTCGTATTCGCGGTCAATCGTCGATTTCTGGTCAAAACAATCCTTTGATTGTTATTAATGGCGTGCCGATTGATAATACCAACTTCGGAACCAACCCCGGCAACGCGGGCGCCGACAATTCTATCGGAGTACGCGGCGGGGGAAACACCTCAGACGGTGGCGATGGTCTTTCGAGCATCAACCCCGACGACATCGAAAGCATGACCGTCTTGAAAGGCGCCACGGCAGCTGCTCTTTACGGCTCACGCGCCAAAGACGGGGTTTTGATGATTACGACCAAAACAAAAGGCTCTGGACGCGGCATTGGAGTAAGCTTTAACAGCAACTACACCAACGAAACACCGTTGGATTTTACAGACTACCAGTATGAATACGGACAAGGAGAAAACGGTGTTCGCCCCACTGCTCCCAACCCCACCTCTGGTCAGTGGTCTTTTGGTGAAAAATTCCAACCTGGCATGACGCAGATTTTGTTTGACAACGTAACGGTTCCATACGAGCCCGTTTACAACCGCATTCGCAAGTTTTTCCGCAACGGTTCCAATTTTACCAATACCGTCAGTCTGTCGTCGGCCAGTGATAAGGGAGGGTTCAACCTTTCTTTTGCCAACATGGACAGCAAAGGAATTGTGCCTAATAACAGCTTCAACCGCAAAACAATCAACTTGGGCTTTGCGTATGACTTATCTAAAAAACTGAGTTTTTCAGGAAACGTTAATTATTCTAACGAGTATAACAAAAACCCGCCAAACATCGCCAACCAAGATAACTCTATTCCCACGGCACTTTTTAACCTTTCCAACTCAATGCCGCTGGAATTATTGGATGCCAAGAAATACAACGCCGCTGGCAATGAGTTTATCTATTCGCGTTTTCAAAACCGCACCAATCCCTACTGGACCATCGCCGAACAATTCCAGAACATTCGCCGCGACCGGATATTCGGTAATATTTCGGTCAAATACAACCTCTTGCCGTGGTTGTTTGTACAAGGGCGTGTAGGGCAGGATTTCTGGGCACGCGATCAGGATTTCAACAACTTCCCCACGGGCCATGCTTCATTGGCGGCGGCCCCCGCAGGTTTTGTCAACGGAACTTACACCCAAGAATCGAGAAGATTCAGAGAAACCAACGCCGACATCCTTATTTCGGGAACGCAGAAATTCGGAAAAATTGGCCTCGACTTCAACCTCGGCGGCAACCAAATGTACCGCCGTTCGGATTTGAACAGCGTATTGGTGCAAGATTTTGTGGTGAGAGGCTTGTACACCGTCATGAATGGACGGGTAAAAGACCCCATTTATGGTTTGTCAGAAAGGGCGGTTAACTCCGTATACGGCTCGGCTGAATTATCTTATAACAACTTTTTGTTTCTCAACGTAACCGCACGAAACGACTGGTTTTCAACCCTTTCACCCGAAAACAGAAGTATTCTGTACCCATCAGTATCGGGGAGCTTTGTGTTCTCACAGGCATTCAACAGCGCACCGAGTTGGTTGAGTTTTGGTAAAATACGCGCCGCCTACGCCCAAGTGGGTAGCGATACCGACGTAGCGCCCTACTCCAACAACCTGTTTTATGGCATCAATGCCAACCTATTTGGTGGTCAGCCCGTGGGCGGTTCATCAGGCACTACGGTACCCAACGCGGGTCTACGCCCCATGCGTACGGCCGAAACAGAACTCGGCTTGGAGTTGAAGTTATTCAACAACCGGGTGTCGCTCGACGCCGCTGTTTATCAGAAAATAACCACCGACCAGATTGTTTCGGCCCAAATTTCGGATGCTTCGGGTTTTGTATCGACCCTCATCAACAGCGGAAAAAGCCAAAACAACGGTTTTGAAATGTTGTTAAACTTAGTGCCCATCAAATCGACTGATTTTCAGTGGGATTTGACTTTCAATGCCTCTTATAACAAAACGAAGGTATTGAGCCTTACCAGCGACACGCCCGGCGAAAGAATCACCGTAGGAACGCACGTATTCAACGGAGAGTTGCGTCAGGTGGTAGGGCAGGAAATGGGACAAATCTACGGTTTTGGCTACCGCAGAGACGCGCAGGGAAGAAAGATTTTTGGTGGAAACGGCATCCCATTAAGGACCACCGACCTGATTTCTTTTGGCAGTGCTTTGCCTAAATGGATTGGGGGTATCAATAACGCATTTAATTATAAGGGCGTGACTCTGGCTTTCTTGATTGATTTCAAACTAGGCAACAAGATGCTTTCGGGCACCAATTTTAACCTTACCCGACACGGTCTGCACAAAATGACCTTACCTGGACGGGCCGAAGGCGGGATTGTGGGAGAAGGCGTAAACGACAAAGGCGAAGTCAACGCGGTCAAAGCCAACGTACAGCCCTATTGGGAAGTGGTGCGCTCCTTGGCGCTGATTGAGCCTGTGGTGTACGACGGGGGCTATTGGAAACTCCGTCAGATTACGGCAGGATACGAATTTGGTAAGTTTTTACCCAAAAATTCGCCCGTCAAATCCCTTCGTTTGAGCTTTGTCGCCAACAATGTTCTTTTATTAAAAAAATGGGTTGACAACATTGACCCTGAGTCGTTCGGTTATTCATCTGACAACCTCGTCGGAATGGAATCTACCGGGCTTCCTACCACCCGCAGCATGGGCTTCAACTTAAATGCTAAATTTTAGGCCACAGGTGCGCGTCAGTGTACTCAATCAATGATTCATATTGTCTAAAAAACTAAGATTGCAAATGAAAAATATACTTAAAACAATCGTTCTTTCTCTCTCCGTTTGGGGACTAGGGAGTTGCGATTCGGGTTTCGACGAGCTGAATGTCAATAAAACCGCCGCGACCGCCGTTGACCCGACCTTTATTCTCAACAACGCCCTCGTAAACGTATCGTTTCCGAGTGGGGTTGTTATTTACGAAATGGGAATTGTGCAACAGATGGTAAGCCCCAACTCTGGGGTTTTGACGGGGGCCAATTTTAACCAAGACAACCGCGACAACACCCAACAAACTTGGCAGCGGTATTATCGGAGTGTGGTCAGAAATACCGTCGATGTTATTTTATTAACGAAAGCGAATGCAAACCGTTCCAATCTTTTGAACATGGCGCGTATTACGCAGGCCTATGCCTTCATGGTTTTGACCGACACCTACGGCGATGTTCCTTATCTTCAGGCGGGTAAAGGCTTTACCGACCAAGTGGTGCTTCCTAAATACGACACCCAGCAGGCGATTTATGCCGACATCATCAAGGAATTGACGGAAGCCACCGCTGCCCTCGACGCCACCAAAACCATCGAAAGAGCCGATGTACTTTATGCAGGAGACGTGGCTAAATGGAAAAAATTCGGCAATTCGCTCCTGTTAAGAGCAGGAATGCGCTTGAGCAAAGTTGACCCCGCCCAAGCCCAACAGGTAGTACAAAAAGCCGTTCAGGGAGGTGTTATTACTTCAAATGCCGACAATGCGTCTATCAAGCATGACCCCAACTACGTAAACGGCCCAGGGCAAATGTTGAACTCTACCGAGGCGGCCAACTTTTATCTGGCAGCCCCTTTTGCCGAATACCTCACTAAAACCAACGACCCGCGTTTAAAATCCATTGCGGTTCGGTACGTAGGCGCCAGCTCAGGACCCGAACAAGTAGCTGCCCGGGCCAACACCGACCCCGCAGTACAAATCGGAATGCCTTTTGGCTACGACAACAATTCCATTGCCAACGTGGTCAAAACTTTGGGATTGAAGAGCTTCTATGAATTCAGCCAAGTGGACCGCACCCGCATGGCAAAAAATACCGCTCCCATGTTTTTGGTTACGGCCAGCCAAACCCAGTTGTTGCTCGCAGAAGCCGCCCAGCGCGGCTGGACAAC
>JAIXPV010000644.1 GCA_027486105.1 Runella sp.
CAAATCTTTATAAATTGGTGATTCAGGTGGTAGATGGCGAGGGAAAAACGGCAGAAGTGCTCAGTACCCGTGTGGGCTTTAGGGAGGTGACGCTCAAAAACGGACAGCTACTGGTCAATGGGAAAACTGTGATGTTTAAAGGGGTGAATCGGCACGAATTTGACCCCAATACAGGGCGGACTATCAGCCGTGAATCTATGATAAAAGATATTTTGTTGATGAAACAGCACAATATCAACGCGGTACGCACTTCTCACTATCCCAACGATCCTCTATGGTACGACCTATGCGACGAATTTGGCCTGTATGTCATTGATGAAGCCAACATTGAAAGCCATGAATTGTGGCAACAAAAAGGAATTGTGCTGGCCAATAATCCCGATTGGAAAGATGCGTTTATTGCCCGTGGTAAAGCCATGGTAGAACGCGACAAAAACCATCCGTCCATCATTATTTGGTCGTTGGGCAATGAGTCGGGGATGGGTAGTAATTTTCAGGACATGGCGCAGATTATCAAGTTGATTGATCCAACACGGCCTATTCATTATGAAGGACGGGCCAATTATCCCAAAACATTTGAAGAGGTTAACCAACCAAGCACCAATTTCGACATTAATGGCACGATGTATCCTTCGGTGAAGGTCATGGAAGCGATGGTAGAAAAAGACCCGACCCGACCGTTGATTATTTGTGAATACGCCCATTCCATGGGAAACAGTGTCGGTAATTTGCAAGAATACTGGGATGTCATCGAAAAACACCCACGGATGCAGGGGGGATTTATCTGGGATTGGGTTGATCAGGGGTTGCTCGTTAAAGATAAAAACGGACGTTCGTACATCAATCACGTCAATTACATCGACGGCGCCAATGCGGGCGACGGACTGGTGAATCCAGATCGCACGCCTCAACCCGAAATCAACGAAGTAAAGCACGTGTATCAATACGTGAAATTTACGCCAAAAGATACAATTTCCCCCCAAAGCCAGACCGTCACGCTCATTAACAACTACGATTTTCTGAGCCTTAGCGCTTTTAAATTGGCGTGGCAATTGCTCGAAAATGGAAGGCCAGTTCAGCAGGGTGAAATCGTTTCATTGACGGCTGCCCCTGGAAAGAGCCAAAACGTGATGATTCCGTTTACCATTCCAGGGGGCACTGGAGGTGAATATTTTCTGAATTTAAGTCTGAAACTTAAAGAAAATATGCCTTGGGCGTCGACTGGGCACGAAGTAGCGTTTCAACAGATATACATTAAGACGTCGCCAACTCCCAAGCCTTTTCTGACGTGGCCTACCAATGCTACGGTAAAAGTAGGGCTCATTCGGGGGGGAGGGGTTCAACTAACCAACTCTCAGTTTAAAGTGGTGTTTGACCGCAAATCAGTGGGCATTAGTTCGTTCGTTTATAAAAATCATGAGTTAATCGGGCAGCCCCTCCAACCTGAATTTTGGCGAGTCCCGACCGATAATGACGAAGGCGGAGGAAGTGCGGGTTTTGCAGAACGTTGGCGTATGGCTGGCCTAGATAGCCTTCGGCGCATAGGCGGGGATATTCGGGTTGAGCAGGTAAGTCCTTCTATTGCGCGGGTACATACCCAAATAACTTGGGTGGGAAAAGCGGGTACTTCCATTGTGAACAAAACCACTTATACCGTGTACGGTTCGGGAGATATGCAAGTCAAAAATAACATTGTTGTAAACGGTAATAATGTACCTCCACTGCCAAAAGTAGGGATGCAGATGCAACTCCCCGCCGCGTATCATAACCTAAGTTGGTATGGCCGAGGTCCGTTTGAGAGTTATAATGACCGCAAAACCGCCGCACTTATTGGAGAGTATAGCGGCAAAGTACTAGACCAGCACTTCCCGTACATTATGGCACAGGAAAATGGCAATAAAACGGATGTGCGCTGGGCGGCAGTGACGGATTCTCTGGGTTTTGGTTGGCTGGTTATCGGTGAGCCTACGCTCAACTTCAGCGCTAAAGATTATACGGATGCCGATTTATTGGCGGCTAAAACCACGCAGAACCTGCCGCGCGGAATGGTCACGGTGCTGCATTTTGATCACCAAATGATGGGTCTTGGAGGAGATGACAGTTGGACCCCACGTACGCATCCCGAATTTCTTTTGACGGAAAAAGAATACAATTACTCTTTCCGCTTACGTCCTTTGGATGCTACCGTGCAAATCGGAACGGTGGTTCAGACGGTTTTACCCGAAATAACGGCCCAGTCACAGGCCGCCTCCGAATTGGGCGCGCCAGCGGCAATTGTGAAGGAGGGTCCTACGGGCGTTTTATCGGATGAAACCCAGGAAGCAGCCATCAAAAAAGCAGAAGCTCGAAAATACATAAAGAAGAAACCAACTCGCCGAAAATCGTCTTTTAAAAAGAAAAAGTCTTCGTCAAAAAAGAAGAAAAAACGTTAGAACTATAAAGAAAAAAGCCGGGTCAGCCCGGCTTTTTTGTATTGGTATTCTTGTGGATTTATAACGGATTATTATTTCTTCTCTGGCAACAATATTGCTTTGATGAAGTTGGCGTCGCTGAGGTATTTGTTGGCCGTTGCCTTGGTGCTTGCTACGGTGATTTTGTTTAATTGTTTCTCCCAATCCAACAGTGCTTTTGGATCTTCGCCTTTGGTGTAGGCGTCGATCAGCTGGCTCTGCCAGAAACCATTTTCTTTGGTTTGGACTTCCATGGCCCGGCGGGTTTCGGCTTTAAACTTGTCAATATCGGCCTGAGTAGCACCATTTTTCTTGATTTCGTCAATGACTGCTAAGGTTTTGACGGCCAATTCTTCTACGCGCTCAGGGCCTGTGCCATAGCCGATACGTAAACTGTATCGAGGAGACGGAATCTTGCTGTAAGCAGCCCGAGCACCGATGCCGTACACACCGCTTTCTTTCTCCCGAATGACTTCAATCAACTTGATATTCAGGATTTCTTCCAACGCATCCAGTTGCCAGTTGTTGTCGTCATTGTATTCATAATCACCGCTGTAAACCAACGTCGCCTGGCTTTTTTGCTCGATGCCTTTGTAAACTTTCTTCTCTATTTTGCCTTTTGGGGCACGAATGCCCAAGTCGCGAAACGATTCTTTTTTGCCCTGTGCTGGCAAAACAGCTAGGTATTTTTCGAGCAAAGGTTTGATTTGCTCTACTTTAAACGAGCCCGTAAAGAAAAAAGTAAAGTCGGATGCATCGGCAAAACGCTCTTTGTAAATCTCGTACGAGCGGTCAGGATTGGCCATGTCCCAACGCTCTACGCTGATGGGCAAACGGCGGAAATTGTAGTTACCCAACAGGGTATTTAATGTATCCTGAAAAACCATCTCTGGCGACGGCGACGCTTTCATGTTTTGAATGGCCGAGCGCTGCGTGGTCATGAAGCCTTTGATGACTTCGTTGTCTTTGCGTGGTTTTGTAAAGTAAGCGTAGACCAGTTGAAGGGCTGTTTCGAGGTCTTTGGGACTGCTGCTACCCGTAAAACCTTCTTCGTTTTCGCTCACAAAAGGGCTGATATTGACCACTTTGCCAGTTAAGTATTTTTTGAGGGCGTTTTGGCTGAATTCGCCCACACCGCTCTCTTCCACTACCGCGTCTGAAAGTCCAGCGCTCATAAAATCTTTGTCACCATACAGCGAAGTACCTCCTTGACTACGGGCGCCGATGAGGATTTCGTCATTTTTGAATTCAGTGGGTTTCAACACCACTTTGACGCTGTTGCTCAACGTAAGTTCGGTCACGCCCAATTCCGCGATTTGCTTGGTGGAAGTCGTGCGACCCGCCGCTGGTAAGTTTTCAATCAATGGTTTGTTGATAACTTTGTCTTCGTAGGCGGTCACTCCCTTACCTGCTCCGTTGACCCATTCCAGGATTTGGGCTTCGGTCGGGAGCTTGGCTTTGTCTTTTTCTGAGGCCATGATAATGACCGTGCGGTTGTCGGGGGTTAAATATTTGGCAGCCAAGGCGTTTACCTCTTCGATTTTGATGCCACTAAGTTGCTCTTTTACAAATTCGTAGTAAAACTCAATGCCTGTTGCGGGCGCATCCTCCAAAAAATGATTCATGTATTCATTTACATAGCTCGCTGATTTGGTTTTGTCTTTTTCTTTGAAGCGCTTTTCAACGCTGGTCAGCAACTGCGTTTTGGTACGCTCCAACTCAGTGGCGGTAAAACCGAAATTTTTCACGCGGATTCCTTCATCCAACACTGCTTTTACGGCCAGTTCAAGGTTACCATCTTTGGCAACTGCAATGTTGCTAAACGAGTCATAATCTCCAATAAAACCGCCGTAGCCTGCTCCTCCAAACAAGAAAGGAGGGTTAGCCTGTTGTTGCAATTCCTGCAAACGCGCCTGCAACATTTGGTTAAACAGGTTGCGTTTGATGGTTTCGCGCGAGTCATTTAAGGTTTTTTCTTCCGCTTTGGGCAGCTTCGTTACTATTTGAGCAATCATATAAGGCTGCTCTGGGTCGGTGACAATCGCCACGCGGGTTCCTTTAAAATCAGCCACGGGATATTTTCCGAGGGGTTTAGCATTGGTGGCTTTCGGAATAGCCCCGAAGCGCTCTTTAATGGTTTTTTCTACCTGGTCAATGTCGAAATCACCCACGGCTAGAATGGCTTGCAAATCAGGTCGATACCAGGTTTTGTAGAAATTACGGATAGTTTCGTGGGTGAAGTTCTTGAGAATATCCTCGGTTCCAATCACGGTACGTTTGCCGTATTTTGAATCTCCGACAAGAATGGGAAGCCACTTATCGCGCATACGTTGTTGTGCGCCTTTGCCCCCGCGAAATTCCTCCAGAATTACGCCGCGCTCCTTGTCAATTTCGGTACCTTCCATCGTGATGTTGTGCGCCCAATCCTCAAGTACGACAAACGCTTTGTTGAAGATGTCGGCGGAGTCGGTCGGTACGGGAAGTTGATATACCGTCTGGTCCTGACCCGTAAAGGCGTTTAAATCATCACCAAATTTAACCCCAGCGCGTTGGAGGTAGCTTACCAACTCATTTTTGGGGAAATTTTTGGTGCCGTTAAAAGCCATGTGCTCGGTGAAGTGGGCCAAGCCATTTTCTTTGTCTTCTTCCTGAATAGCTCCTACTTTGTTGACCAAGTAGAGTTCGGCGCGCTTTTTAGGCTCTTCGTTTTTACGGATGTAGTACGTCATTCCGTTGGGCAATTTGCCATAGCGGACTTTTGGGTCAAAGGGAATGGGCTTTTTAAGGTCGGCTTGGGAAAAGGCTGCATTTGCCCAACCGAAAACTACCATAAATAGTAGTAATTTTGTTTGTTTCATGGATTGCGAAAGTTTAGATGAAAAGAGAAGTAAATGATAAAACAAGTTGTTTACGCACTTGTTCACAAATTTATTGTGGATAAGTGGTCGAAATCAAGGTTTGCTGACAAATAAATTGTCATAATAGTAAGCTAAAAACGAAAAAATTAGTTTTTTAACAAAGTTATTTAATTAATGCTATTTGACGATAGTTATAAGACAATAGTCACTCCGATAGAGGGATTTTTTCGGGATCGTGGTAGTAAATTTTTGGCTTTTGGGTACCCAATCCAGAACGAAGAAGACGTAAAAAAACGCCTTACTACTTTACGTGAAATTCACCCCAAAGCCAACCATCACTGCTATGCGTACCGCCTTGGACTAGACCGGACGCATTTTCGCGCTAATGACGACGGCGAACCGTCTGGCTCAGCAGGCAAACCCATTTTTAATACGCTTTATGCGCACGATGTGACCAATATTCTGGTGGTAGTAGTTCGTTATTTTGGGGGTACACTGCTGGGTGTTCCGGGCTTGATTAATGCCTATAAAGTGGCGACCGAAGAGGCGCTCAGCCAAGCTCAAATTGTGACTAAACACGTGCGCGACGTGTACACGCTGACCTATCCCTATGAGCAAATGAACGAGGTTATGAAAGTCATCAAAGCGTTTGACCTGATGCCTCAAAAACAGCAATTCAACAATGAGTGCAGCCTTCAAATTGAAATCCGCAAAACGCTCCTGAATCAAGTATTGGGAAAACTGGAAAAAATTGAAGCGTTACGGCTTGATTTTGAAGCAACGATTTAAGTGAAATGGCGGAACACGGAAGTACGTATTTCTCCGTGCTTCCGTGTTCCGCCACTTCTTTCTCCTAAAAATTACAAATTCTTCAACACCCACTCCGTCATCATTTGATAGCGGTGCATGAGGGTATTGCCACCACTGATGCCATGATTGCGGTTGGGGTAATAAAAGCTGTCAAATTGCTTACCTGCCTTGATAAGGGCATTGACAAAATCGACGGAATTCTGAAAATGCACATTGTCGTCGCCCGTTCCGTGAACGATAAAGAATTTACCTTTCAGTTTATTGACGTGCTGAATCGGGGAATTGTCATCGTAGCCTGAAGCATTGTCTTGCGGGCGTTTGAGGTAGCGTTCTGTGTATACTGTGTCATAATATCGCCACGTGGTCACGGGCGCGCCCGCAATGCCCGCTTTGAAGTAATCGGCGCCAATGGTCATGCACAGCGATGCCATATAACCGCCGTAGCTGTGGCCGTGGATACCAATCCGCGATGCATCCACGTAGGGCAATGTGGCCAAATATTTTGCCCCTTCAATTTGGTCTTCGGTTTCGTACTTGCCAAGTTGAGCGTAAGTAACGGTTCGGAAGGCATTGCCGCGCGCGCCCGTGCCGCACCCATCTACCGATACAATCATGTAGCCCTTGCTGGCCAATACCTGAAACCAATAAAATAGCCCACCGCCCCAAGTATCGGTCACGGTTTGTGAGCCAGGCCCGCCGTAGACAAACATCAAAACGGGGTATTTTTTGGTGGGGTCAAAGTCAAGGGGTTTTATCATCCAGCCGTTGAGGCTTGTGCCCTGCGTAGTGGTAAATTTGAAAAATTCTTGTTTAGAAATGCGATATTCCATCAAGCGTTCGCGGAGTTTTTGATTTGCTTCCAACGTACGTACCGCTTTGCCAGTAGGTGCTTGGTGCAGGCTCACAACCAACGGTTCTTGTGCCGACTGGTTGTAAATTAAATAATAACTAAAGTCAGGGCTCATATTGACCGTATTTGAACCTGATTTTTCGGTCAATTTGACGGGCTGTGGCACTGGAAGTGGCTTTTTTGATTTTTTGTTGACGGATGTAGTAGCAAAACTCAAACTGTACAAATGCCGCTCCATCGGTGAAACCATCGGCGAAGTAAAATACAGGGTCTGTGTTTTTTCGTCAATTCCGACCAAATCCGTTACTTCCCAATCGCCAGCGGTCAGGGTTTTGAGCAACATACCGTTCATATCGTATTGGTACAAATGCTTATAGCCGCTGCGTTCGGAGGATTGAATAAAGGATTTTCCATCGGCCAAATAGGTAAGGTCATCTGTAAATTCCAAGTCCACGTAGGTTTTGCTTTCTTCGCTCCACACGGTTTTGGATTGTCCCGTAGCGGCATTACTGTGCAGAATATCTAACCGATTTTGCAGTCGATTCATGCGTTTTATGGACAATAAACTAGGGTTTTGCGTCCATTTGATGCGCGGAATGTATTGGTCGGTTTCGGGGCCAACGTCTACTTTTGTTTTTTTGTTGGAAGCTAAATCATGAATCCAAATCTCCACCAGTGAGTTGGCCTCTCCCGCCTTGGGATATTTATAACGGTAATCTTGAGGATACAAATCGCCCCAAAGTTGCATGTTATATTCGGGAACGCGGCTCTCGTCAAAGCGGTAAAAAGCGATTTTCTTGCCATCAGGGGCCCATTCAAAAGCCTTGGCAAAGCTAAATTCTTCTTCATAGACCCAATCCGAGGCACCATTGATGATTTCGTGGCGTTTGCCGTCGGTGGTGATGGCTTGCTCGGTGAGGCTAGAAAGGTCGGTAAGGTAAAGGTTGTTGTCTCGAACAAAAGCTACTTTGCTGCCATCGGGAGAAAGCGTTGCCAACATTTGCTTGCCGTTTTTGGAGAGCTGCACTAGCTTTTTGGTGGCCAAATCATACACATAAAACTCCGCCTTGAACGAGCGACGATAAATGCGCTCGATGCCCGTGGTCAACAGCAGTTTGCGCTCGTCGGCGCTGAGTTCGTAGCTGTCAAACTGTATGTTTTGGTTGGTCCCCTCTACCTTGACGGTCGATTGGTCAAAAAGCGTTTCGACGGCCTCGCCCGTTGCAATACTGTATTTAACGACTTTTCCGCTTTGTTGGGCGGTGTAAAACCCACCAGCTTTCATCCAGTTTACGCCTGACACACTGCGCGGCGTAAAAACGGAACCTTGTGGGCCGTAAATGTCACTGAGCGTAACGGTTTTTTGCTGGGCTTGGACAAACGAGACAAAAAACAAATAACCAATAAAATAGGAAACGGTAAACCGATAATGGGTTGAAGGAAAGGTTTTTCTCATGAAATTGATGAATAAGTGAACAAATAAAACGTAATGAGACAAAGATAGGGAAAACTTGACCAACCATTAAATCACCCATATTGTGGGAAAATAATGCGCTTATTTTCTGTTTTAGGGGGGCAATCTAAAACTATCTGTTTTCAAGGGGATACATTTTCAGGAAAGAAGTATCTTTGAAAGCCCAAACAGGGGCTGTCTAAACCTATGCAAAAGAAAGAACGCTATCGTCTTTTAATCGAACATTTCTCGCAAAAATTCCCCGAAGCTGAAACAGAACTCAACTATTCCAATCCGTTTGAACTGTTGGTAGCGGTGATTTTGTCGGCGCAGTGTACCGACAAGCGTATCAATATGGTTACGCCGGCACTTTTTCAGCGTTATCCTGACCCGCAGGCCATGGCCGATAGTACCGTTGAGGAAGTGTTTCAATTGATTCGTTCGGTGTCGTACCCCAACAACAAAGCTAAGCACCTTGTAGGAATGGCCCGAATGCTGCTTGATAAATTTGAGGGCGAGGTTCCGAGCACGATTGAGGAATTGCAACAAATGCCGGGTGTAGGTCGCAAAACGGCCAACGTCATTGCTTCTATCATTTACAATCAGCCTACGATGGCGGTCGATACGCACGTTTTTCGGGTTTCTCACCGGCTGGGTTTGGTTGCCAAAACTGCCACTACTCCTTTGGCGGTTGAGAAAGAACTCGTCAAATACATCCCCGATACCGTGATTCCTTTGGCGCATCACTGGCTGATTTTGCACGGACGTTATGTATGCGTGGCGCGCAGCCCTCAATGCAATAAATGCGAACTGACGCACGTCTGTAAGTTTTACGAGACACTTCAAAAAAAAATGAACACTCCTAAAAAGAAGCAAGAATTGCAGTAAGTGGTATAAAAAACGGGTTTTTAGCGTAATTTTGCCCCCTCAAACCAAAGGCCTTACCGATAGGGCTCCAAATCAGATGAAACAAGTCTATTTTACAGCCGGGCCGGCTGAGATGTATCCTACGTTTGAGAAGCACTTAATGACCGCCGTTGAGCAGCAATTGGGTTCGATTTCGCACCGTAGTCAGAAGTTTCGGAGCATTTATCAATTTACGGTAGAGCAGCTCCGTACGTTGATGAATATCCCCGATACACACGGTATTTTCTTCACGGGCTCCGCCTCGGAAGTGTGGGAGCGGGTGGTGCAGAATTGTGTCGAACACGAAAGTTTTCACCTGGTCAACGGTTCTTTTTCCAAGAAATTTTACGAGTACAGCGTATCGCTTCGGAAGTACGCCCACAAGCAGGAAAAGCCTTTTGGCGAAGGTTTTGACTACGCCGAAGTAGAAGTGCCCGAATACGCGGAGTTAATTTGTGTCACACACAATGAAACCAGTTCGGGCGTACAAATGCGGGAGCCCGACATTCATAAACTGAAGCGGAGCAATTTAAAAAAACTCATTGCGGTCGATATGGTCTCTTCGGCGCCTTATCCTGAGTTAGATTTTGGGGTGGTGGATACGGCGTTCTTTTCGGTTCAAAAAGCCTTTGGCTTACCAGCAGGTTTGGGTGTATGGATTGCCAACGAAAAATGCCTTGCCAAAGCTGAGCGCTTACAGAAATACGAAGATGCTACCATCGGGGCGCACAATAGCCTGCCCATGTTGTGGAAGAATTTTAAGAATTACGAAACGCCCGCTACACCCAATGTAATCGGCATTTATTTGTTGGGAAAAGTAGCCGAAGATTTGAACAAAATCGGTGCTGAAACGGTGCGTAAGCAGACCGAAGAAAAATACAAATTGCTCAATAAATACATTGAAACAAGTCGTGCTTTCAGCCCATCGGTAGCCGAAGAGCGGCATCGCTCGCGTACAGTGGTAGTGGCCAATACCCGCATTCCGTCTGCTGAAGTAATTGCTCAGGTAAAACAAGCCAATATGATTGTCGGAAGTGGTTACGGACCTTTCAAGGAAAGTCAAATCCGCATCGCCAATTTCCCTGCGGTATCGTTTGAGCAGGTAGAAGCGTTGATTGGTGAATTGAGGAAACTAGAGAATTAATAAAGTAGGGGCTTAAATAAGGCTTTAGTTTTGATTTCTTTGTTGGCAAAGAGTCAGGACTAAGGCCTTTGTTGTTTTTACTCTTTGCCTAAATCTCAGGCGTCAGCCATCGAATCACTTCCTCATGTTGTGGATAAGTTGCTAATAAATCTACCCGTTCGGCCAATTCAAAATCGGCAAAATCAAAGCCCGGCGCTACGGTGCAGCCTACCAGCGAATAATCACTTTCTGCCGCAGGCTTAGAGCCAAACCACGTCCCCGCTGGCACTACCGCTTGAAACACCTCTCCGTTGTCGGGATTAGAGCCTAATTTGATGATTTCAAGGCTCCCGTCTTCATGAATAACGTAGACATTCAACGGCCCACCCGCGTAGAAATGCCACATTTCATCGGCCTGAATGCGGTGTAGCGCCGAAAAATGATGATTTTCGAGTAAGAAATAAATGCCCGTGCCGAAATTCCTATCGCCCGAGAAACGGTTTGGAAGCGCACTGTGTGGAATGCTTTCCGTAGAACGGTAGGTTTCGGCAAAATAACCACCTTCAGGGTGTGCCTGCATTTGGTATTTATCGACCCAATACTTCGCTTGTTTCATGGTTAATTCCAAATCTCGTTGCTTTCGGTAAGTATCACGGGTTTTCCGTCGGTAATCATAATGGTATGTTCGTGTTGGGCCACAAAACTACCGTCGTTGGTCACAAACGTCCACCCGTCGCCATTTTGGTGCGCAAGCGTGGCTTTGGTCGAAATGAACGTTTCTACGGCTACAATGGAGTTTTTTCTGAAACGGCCCGTATTGAAGCGGTCATAGAAGCAGGGAATTTCGGCGGGGGCTTCGTGCAAACTTCTACCTACACCGTGCCCGACGAGGTTGCGGATGACCCGATAGCCCGATTTTTTGGCTTCGGTTTCAATCAGTTTTCCAATGTCGGCAATCCTGACACCTCCTTTGATTTGATGAATGGCTTTGTGTAAAATCTGCTTCGAGGCGTTGACAAGTTTCAGGTGATTGTTTTTGTCTTCGCCCAATACAAAAGAGCCGCCATTGTCGGCCCAGAACCCGTCGAGTTCAGCTGAAACGTCAATGTTAACTAAATCGCCTTCTTTTAAAATCTTGTGTTCGGAAGGAATACCGTGCGCCACTTCATTGTTGAGGCTGATGCATGTCCAACCCGGAAAACCGTAGGTAAGACGCGGGGCCGACTTGGCTCCAAATTCTTGGAGTATTTGTCCGCCATAATCGTCTAGTTCTTTGGCGGTCATGCCGGGGCGCGCATATTCGCGCATTTTCCGGAGGGTAGTGCCTACGGCTTCGCTGATTTTTTGCATACCGACCAGCTCGGCAGGATTGGTGATAGACATGGGAATATTATTGGTTAAAAGAAGCGGTAGATAGAACGTTAAAACCTAAAAGTATTGAGAATAAGCCGCTAAAAAACTATGCCTTTACCAATCCATACCCCGTTACCAATTCCTCAAACTGCTTCAATAGCTTCAAGGTTCTGACACCAGGCTTGCCATCACCTACGATTTGGCGGCCAATTTGGACCACGGGCATTACCCATTTGGTCGTACTGGTAGTGAAGGCTTCGTCGGCTTCTTCCAGTTCTTCTACTTTTAACGGACGAATTTCTACTTTGAAATCCTTTTTTGCCAGTTCCAATACCACTCTGCGTGTGATGCCGTGCAGGATATTTTGGTCGGGCGTGATGAGTGTATCGCCTTTAAAAATGAAAAAGTTACTGCGGGTCAACTCGCTTACTTCGCCGTCTTTGTGGTATAACAAATCTGCCGCTCCCTGCGATTTCATCTCTGCCGCGAGGCGAATCATGTGGAGATAATTAGTGCTTTTAAGCTCGGGTAGGTCTCGTACAAACTCAAAGGACAACACTTTGATGCCTCGGTAGCGACCTTCGGGATTGTCTTTGGGGAGATTTTCGGCAATAATCAAAAAATTGGGCTCTACTACGCTTACGCTGTCGGGTGAGTAGCCGCCAGTCAAAACAAAACGATAAGCAATATCTGGTTTGTCGGCCAGTTTGTAGAGTTTTGCCAATACATCGGCGGTTTGGGCCTGTGTAAGCGCTACGGGCAGGCGTAGGACTTCGGCCGAACGCGTAAAACGCGCCCAGTAGCCATCCCACTCAAAAGGAACACCGTTGTAGGTACGAAAGTAGTCAAACAAGCCGTAGCCGCGCAATAAAGCAAGATCGTTGATTTTGACAGAGGCCTGTTCTACAGGGATAATGTCGCCGTTAAAGTAGCAGTGCATGGTGATTGAAGATGTCTAAGATGAGTGTTTGCAAAGATAGGGTTTTTGGCATTAACCTTAATTAACATTGTTTCTACGACCATTAACCTATTTTCGTTTAAAGCCGAGCTAGTTTTGTGGCGTAGTTATTTAAAACTCATTACAGCCATGCGTTATTTTACAGTGAACTCCCGCCACAACATGACCTTGACAGAAAGAAAAAAGGTAATTGCTTTTTTGCAACATTATGCCCTGTCGGGGCTTTTTTTTCTGGTACTTTCGTCGACTTCACTTGCTCAAAAATTAACCATCAAAGGAACGCTTCGCGACACGGCCAATCGGCCGCTCGAAGGTGCAACGGTGATGTTATTGGATGGCAAAGATACGTCGCTTGTCTCTTTTTCGAGGTCACAATCGACGGGGGCGTTTGAGTTTAAAAACGTAGCCAATGCCACGTATTTTCTCAAAGCCACCTACATGGGCCTTCAACCAATAAATCAAGTGATTCAGCCACAAACAACGGACTTGCTGGATTTAGGTGCTATTCAGATGGCGTCTGTTCCTAAGGATTTAAAAGAAGTAATTGTCAAAGGCGAGCGTGACCCGGTGACCATCAAGCAGGATACTATTGAGTACAATGCTGGCTCGTTTAAGGTACAGCCAAACGCTGCCGTGGAAGAATTGCTCAAGCGCCTGCCGGGCGTAGAAGTAGACCGCGACGGAACGGTTCGTGCCCAAGGGCAGCAGGTACAACGGGTGACGGTCGACGGCAAAGAGTTTTTTGGCCGTGACCCCAAAATGGCGACCAAAAATCTGCCTGCTGACGTGGTAGATAAAGTACAAGTTTTTGACCGAAAATCAGACCAAGCGCAGTTTACGGGTATTGACGACGGTCAGCGGGAGAAGACTCTGAACCTGACGTTGAAAGAAGAAAAGAAAAAAGGGATTTTTGGCAATGTCACAGCGGGTGTGGGGGATGCGAGTCGGTATTCACTCAAAGGTAATTTTAACCGTTTCAGCAAAACCCGTCAGTTGTCGTTTTTAGGAATGGCCAACAACATCAATCAACAGGGTTTTTCAATAGATGATTACATGAACTTCACGGGAGCGTCCCAACGCATGATGGCTGGCGGTGGGGTACGGTTGCAGTTTAACTCAGATGATGATGCGGTTATTCCGCTCAATTTCGGCGGACGAAATAACGGTTTTGTCACCTCGGGCGGTGCGGGCTTGAATTACAATGACAAAAAAAAAAAAAAGACCGAACTGCAAAGCAACTATTTCTATAATCAACTCGACCAATTGATTGAACGTGAGACCAATCGAGAGACTTTCCTGCCGATAGGTAACTTTAAAACCAATCAAAACACTGCTCAAAAAACCACCAACGCTACGCACCGAGGCAACGTAACATTGGACCATAAAATTGATTCGCTCAATTCGCTGAAATGGACCAATAACTTCAACTATTCCCAAAATTCGTCCAACACAGGAAGCAGTAGCCTTTCTACCAACGGCAGCGGTGCGCCCGAAAATGAAGGTACACGCCAATCAAATGCCCAAGGCGATACATGGAGAGTCAACTCTGAATTATTGTGGCGACATAAGTTTGGTAAAAAAGGACGGACGCTTTCGACCAATTTTACTTTGGGGCTCGAACAAAGCGATCGTGACGGAACTTTGCGCGCCATCAATACTTTCTACAATCCCGCAGGTCAAAAAAACCGCGTGGATACGCTACGCCAGACCAATACGCAGGCCAACAACCGCCAAAGCTACGGTATCACGGCGTCTTACACCGAGCCTTTGGGTAAACGTAGGTATTTAGAAATCAACTATGCGTTGAACCTTTCTCAAAACGATGTTGACCGGCAGGTTTTTGATGTCAACGGCGAAGGGCGCGCTCCGCGCTTCAATGCGCAGTTGAGCAATCAGTTTCGCAATGATTTTACGTATCAACGCGGTGGGTTGAATTTTCGGATGAATTCTCAAAAAGCTAACTTCTCCACGGGCATTAGCGTACAGCAGTCGGCGTTGGATGGTGAGTTGATTTTGCAGAATACCCGCATTGCACGCACGTTTGTGAATGTGTTGCCCAACCTGCGTTATCAATACAATTTCGCCACAAGCCGCAACCTGAATGTGACGTACGATACTGACGTGCGTGAACCCAGTATTCAGCAACTTTCACCAATTGTGGACAACAGCGACCCGCTCAACATCGTGACTGGTAATCCCAACCTGCGGCCCGAATACAATCACCGCCTAAACCTGAATTTCTTTAATTTTAATCAGCTCAAATTCAGTAACTTCTTTGCTTTTGTCAACCTGACTTATACCACCAATAGAATCGCCAATGCGCAGCAAGTAGATGCTAATTTGGTGCGCACGTATCGCCCCGTCAACGTGAAGGATGATTACACCCTCAACGCCAATATCTCGAAGGGGTTTCGGATTAAAGCACTCGGTACGCGGGTGAATTTTACCACCAATTTGGTCTTAAATCGGGGTATTACGCCGGTCAACGACGTAGAGAATCTCACGCATCGGCTCGAAAGTCGCAACCGGCTTCGGTTAGAATACCGCTACAAGGAAATTTTGGATGCTTCGACGAGCGCGGCCATTACCTACAACCAAACGGCTTATTCGCTCAATCCCAATCTTAATCAGTCGTTTGTGAATCAGGTCTATGATGTGGAAGGAAACTTAAAAGTAACCAAAACGCTCACTCTTAACTCGACACTAGACTACAGTATTTACGACTTTGCGGGGTCAACTTTTAACCAAAAAGTGCCTATCTGGAATGCGTCGGTGTCTAAGTTTTTCTTGAAAGGTAACCGTGGAGAACTCAAATTTTCGGTGGTCGATATGCTCAATCGTAACGTAGGTATAAACCGCATTGCGCAGGCCAATTTCGTACAAGACGAGCGGATTCGTTCCTTGGGCCGCTACTTCCTGTTGAGTTTTACGTACAATCTCAAAAGCTTCATGGGCGGCATGCCATCGGGCGGAATGCGCGTGATACGCCAGGGGTAAAAACATTCATTTGTAAACAAATAATTAAATCATAAACCAATGAAAAAGACAAGTTTAAGCTTAATTTTGATATTTTGTTTGTTGCAAGCTTTTGGTCAACAAAACGAAGGGGTTTTGCTGTACGACCAAAAAATCAACATGCATAAACGTATGCAAGACGAGTCGATGAAGGCCATGGTGCCCGAGTTTCGTACCAATAAAATGCAGCTTTTGGTTCGCGCCAGCGAATCGTTGTTCAAGGCCGCCGCTCAACCCAACGAAGACGAAGAAAATACGGATGCCAACGGAAATACGGTGCGAATGGTGATTCGGGTTCCGCAAAATGAAACCTACCGCAACTACGAAACCCAAAAATCCGTAGAATTGCGGGAACTGGCAGGCCAAAAGTTTCTGATTGAAGATACCCTACGGCGGATGCCTTGGAAATTGGCGGGAGAAACCAAAAAAATTCAGGGATATGAATGCATGAAAGCCACCACGACCAATAAAGTAAATAACCAGCCTATCGTGGCGTGGTTTACCGAGGCCATCCCCATACCGAGCGGGCCCGCAGGATTTGGGGGATTGCCAGGCTTAATTTTGGAAGTAGATGTCAATGATGGCGACATGATTTACAGCCTGACCAAAGCCGAGTTTAAAAAATTGGCCGCAAACGATATAAAACTGCCTTCAGGTGGAAAGAAGATTACGGAAGCCGAGTTTACAAAAAAACGCGATGAATTCATGAAAGAAATGGGTGGACAAGGTGGCATCAGAATCATTCGGAATTAACATTTTGTCGTCCTGAAAAGGGCCTATTTGACTCATACACTGTTAACAAATATGAGGAATACTAAGTCAGCTATTACTTCTTTATCCCTGATGGTCGCCAGTATGCTTTTATTGGCGGCTTTTCAGGTGTTTTGGCTGCGCAAAGAATACAATGAACAAAAAAGCCTCCTGCAAAAGGAAACTGATATTTTGTTCAAAAATACCATTCAGGCTTTAGAAGACTCCGTGATTCAGAAGAAGATAACGTTTCCGATGCGAAAAGCATTTGCTTTGGATTCGCAAGCTGGAAAACCAAATAAAGCTGCCATTGACCGAAAGGTTACTTTTAGATACACCCACGAAAGTTCGCCTCCTACACCTATCGTCTATTTAGACAAAAAGGCGCGTGACGAAAAAAATGAAAGAGCAGAAGTTTTTAACTTATTTTATATCCAAACGGCGGCTCGAATGGCTCGGTCGCTGGGTTTAGATACCACGCTTTCAAAAAGTAAACTGCACGAGGTTTTACGAAAAACCCGACCCGAAGATATTCGCGCTATCAAGATGAATTCAGTGGGCAACTTGGACATTACCAAACTGACCGTTGCTGATACTACACCGCAGGGCAAATCCGAAATTATCATTGTAAAATCACATCAACCGCCTGACACGCTCCAACGAATGCTCGGCCGAATGGCCAAAGTGGTGATGTATAATCGCCCAAATCGCGATAGTGTTTTGTCATTTACGCCACTGGCAAAAGGAACTAATAATTTGAAAATCTCCGTCATTGAACGGAATGAAAAAGCGCCATTGCGCCCCAAAAACAAAGCAGCCATCAAGCCCATTGAAAATCAATTCATCATTAGGCTGGACCACGACTCCTTGAAAATCCAAGACATTAAGCGGGCGTATGTTCGTCAAATTCAGAAGTCAAAAATTGACTTGCCGTTTCAGGTGGTGCGACTATCGACGAAGGCGTTGGTTGAAAAACAGGAGAGTACTTTGCCTAAAAATACCAATGAGCAGGTTTTAGCTACCTCGGCCGTTCCGACGACGATTCCCTTTGGAAGCACCTACACGGCGGTGTTTTCTGATTATGAGGGTTTTTTATTGAAAAAAATCCTGCCGCAAAGCCTGTTTTCTTTTTTTCTGTTGGCCATTACAGGCTTAGCTTTTGGGGCGATTTACCAAAATCTTCGCCAGCAACGCCGCCTGACCGAACTAAAAAATGATTTTATCAGCAACGTGACGCATGAACTCAAAACGCCCATTGCCACCGTCAGCGTGGCGATTGAGGCGTTGCAGAATTTTGGGGTTTCGCAAAACCCCGAGCAAACCAAAGAATACCTTGAAATATCAAAAAGTGAACTCAATCGTCTGACGTTGTTAGTGGATAAAGTTCTCAAAATGACCACCTTTGAGCAGCACGGACTGACGCTCTCGCCCGAAACTGTTGATTGGGCCGTACTTATACAGTTGGTGCTAAATTCGATGAAATTACAATTTGAGAAATACGGTGCAAAAGTAGATTTTAACCAAATAGGACATTCTTTCCAGCTTTCTGCCGACAAAATTCACCTTACCAATGTGGTTTATAATTTGTTGGATAATGCCTTGAAATACACGGAAGCTCAACCACGGATTTCGTTGCTTTTGAAAGAGACCGACGCTGATATCCGACTTTCGGTCAGAGACAACGGCATCGGTATTCCTGTGGAATTTCAGGGAAAGATCTTTGATAAATTTTTTCGGGTGCCCACGGGCGACACCCATGATGTGAAAGGCTATGGCTTGGGATTAAGTTATGTGTCTTCCGTCGTTAAACAGCACCACGGGCGTATCGAAGTAGAAAGTGAAGTAGGCAAAGGCAGTAGTTTTACCATCATCATCCCAAAACCGTAGGGGCGGGGCGGCGGCGGCGTACCGTTTGCCTTCACCCAAAAATATCATCTAGGGTTGTCCGCCTCCGCCCATAACAAACTATGACCAAGATTCTGTACGTAGAAGATGAGCCCTTTTTAGGGAAAATTGTAAAAGAAAGCCTCGAAAGCCGCCAATTTGAGGTATGCATGGTAGCCGACGGCCGAGATGTACTTGCCCAATTTAAAGCATTTCAGCCCGTTATTTGTGTATTGGATGTCATGCTTCCGCATCGAGACGGCTATGCGTTGGCGCAGGATATTCGTCAATTGGCCCCTGAAATGCCCATCATTTTTCTGACCGCCAAAACCCAAACTGAAGATGTGCTGAAAGGGTTTCAGGCGGGAGGAAACGACTATGTACGGAAGCCTTTTAGCATGGAGGAACTGATCGTCAGGATTCAGAATTTACTTCAGTTGACCCACGCTAAACCTGCCTTAATTGCTCCAAATGGCCATATTGTGCTTGGTAGCTATACTTTTTATCCTCACAGGTACGAACTTCACCGCGCCGATAGCCTGCGCAAACTCTCGCACCGCGAAACGGAACTGCTTTCTATATTGGCCGAAAACCGCAACTTCACGGTACCTCGGCGCGATATTTTGATGCGGGTTTGGGGTGATGATTCTTTCTTCAATTCTCGCAATTTAGACGTCTATATCACTCGCCTGCGCGACTATCTGCGCGAAGACCCCGCACTCGAAATAGTCACCCTCAAAGGAGTTGGTTATTTGTTTAAGTGTGAAGGTCGAGAAAACTTCTAAAAATCCCCGTAGTTGTGAGGGATAATGCCATTATTTTTTATAGTATTGTTGGGAAAGAAATTTTATTTTTTTTCCACATACGCCTTTATTGAACGATATGGGCATTATCTTTAGGAACTATGATATTCTTGCTGAGAATATTAGAATGCTATTAGAAAATAGACTCCGTCAAAATAGTTGCCGATAAAATAATATCAAATAATTAAGTAGTGTAACGGGCAAATCTATTTTTAGATAGTAAAACCACCTTAATGAAAATGAGGTGGTTGAGAGGGGATTTTTGGAGGCTGTCAAATAAAGCGTAAGATATCTTTTGAAAAAACACAGCTAAAAACCTTCTTAGCGCATGTTGCGAGTATTTTAATCAACTTTATCCTTAGTGTTTGTTTTCCTTGAATAAAAGCAAATAAACACTATTATTGCAATTCAAAACTATAAAATTGTACATTTTAAATTAAAAATTGTACATTGAAAATCTTCATTAATCGTGGAAAAGAAACCTAAAAAAGCCCTCTTATTTGAAGTCGCTTGGGAAGTCTGCAACCAAGTGGGAGGAATTTATACCGTCATTCGGAGTAAAGTCCCTGCAATGGTCGACCAATGGGGGGATGATTATGTATGTTTGGGGCCTTATTTTCCCCAGCGTGCTTTAACAGAATATGAGCCTATCACTTCAGACGACGGGTCGGGGATTTATCAGACTGTAGAAAAGATGCGCGAGGCGGGATTGGTGGTCGAATATGGCTACTGGCTGATTACTGGAAAACCTCGCGTGGTGCTGTTTGACATAAGGAGTGTGGCGGCGCAGCTAGACCGTATAAAATATGGTCTTTGGGAGCGGCATAAAATCTCGACGGTCAATATTGAAGATTTGGTCAATCAAACGCTATGTTTTGGCGAAATGGTGCGGTTTTTTTTGACCCAGTTTGCGGAAGATTACGCTAAGAAATTTGAAATTACGGCCCATTTTCACGAATGGATGGCGAGTTCGGGATTGCCCGATTTGCGCAGAGATGATGTTCGGATTGCGACTGTATTTACCACCCATGCCACTATGTTGGGACGGTATATTGCATCCAACGAGCGTGACTTCTACACCAAACTTCCTTCATTTGATTGGCAGCACGAGGCGCGGTACTACGCCATTGAGGCCCAGGCTACCATCGAACGCCTTGCTTACCTAAGCGCCCACGTGAGTACCACTGTCAGTGACGTAACAGCCCGTGAATGTGAGGTATTTTTAGGGAAATATCCCGACTTAGTGTTGCCCAATGGCCTTAATATTCAGCGCTTTGCGGCAGTACACGAGTTTCAGAACCTACACATGAAGTACAAGGAAAATATCCATCGGTTCATCATGGGGCACTTTTTCCAAAGTTATTCTTTCAATCTGGATAAAACGCTTTATTTCTTCACGTCGGGTCGTTATGAATTTGTCAATAAAGGCTACGATATTACGATGGAGGCCTTGGCGCGGTTGAACTGGAAAATGGTGCAGGCCAAGATGGATATGACGGTGGTGATGTTTATTGTGACGCGTCAACCGTATCACTCTATCAACCCAGATGTGCTTCAGTCAAGAGCGGTGTTGGGGGAAATTCAGGATACCTGCGAAGCAATCGAAAAGCAATTGGGCGATAAATTGTTTTTGGCTTCGGCTTCTTCTACCGACCATCATTTGCCTGATTTGAACCAATTTGTGGATGAATATTGGCGCTTGCGTCTCCGTCGGACCATTCAAACTTGGAAAACGAAACGCTTGCCGCCTTATGTCACCCACGACCTAAAACAACCTGATTCTATCACCGAATACTGTGAACGCTCGGGCCTGAAAAATCACGAGCAAGACCGCGTCAAAATCGTGTACCATCCAGATTTTATTGCCTCCACGAATCCACTTTTTGGATTGGATTATGGCCAATTTGTAAGAGGATGTCACTTGGGGATTTTTCCAAGCTACTACGAGCCGTGGGGCTATACGCCGCTGGAGTGCGTAGTACGCGGTATTCCCACCGTTACAAGCGACCTGTCGGGCTTCGGTGATTTTATCATGCAAATTATGCGTGATTATGAAAACCGAGGTATTTACGTGATCAATCGCAAAACACAAAACTTTGATCAGGCCGCCGACCAATTGGCCAACATCATGTTCAAATTTGTACGTATGAACTTGCGTGAGCGGATTCAACAGCGTAACAAAGTAGAGAATATTTCTGATGTATTTGATTGGGGAAATCTACGCTCTTACTACGATACTGCCCACGATTTGGCCGCGAAGAAAGCCTTCAAAACCACGGTGAATTAATTTTTTATAGCTTGATTCACCTTCGGCAAGGCTTTAAGCCTTGCCGAAGGTTGTTTTTATAATTCTTTCCAAGTCTACATCTTTATCACTTCTCCAACGCCCGCCAACTGGATTAATCCCTGATTCTCGGGCTCTTTTTGCAATTTTTGGAGCGAGCGGTAGCAATCTCCCAACGGTTCATCCGACAAATCGAACGTGCCGTAGTGCATCGGAATCATTCGTTTTGCTTTCATTTCGTGGGCTGCCCGTACGGCATCCTTTGGCCCGGCGTGACTGGCAGACATGAACCATTCGGGTTTATAAGCGCCCACCCCCAACAGGGCCACATCCACCCCGCCAAAATACTTGGCAAAATCCTGATAGTGTGTTCCGTAGCCCGAATCCGACCCAAAATAGATGCTTTTGCCATTGGCTCGAATCAAATACGCCCCCCACAGATTCCTGTTGGTGTCGTTTAAATAACGCCGCCCCCAATGACGGGCGGGCAAATAGGTGATTTCAATCTTAGAATTATCCGTTTGGTAGGTTTGGTACCAGCCAGCGGCCTGAATGTTAGGACTTTTTGTGAAATTATTGAGTAGAGTATCTAGCCCAAGGCCTGTCAAATAAGTGGCATTTGGGTTTTGAGGGGCCAACGTTTTGAGGCTTTTTTCGTCGCAATGGTCACGGTGGTCGTGCGAGACGATGATATAATCCATATCCTTTAATTCCGAAACCGCCACGGGCAATGCTGAATACCGTTTCATCAGTGCAGAGGGGCTTTCCAGCACAGGGTCGGTTAAAATTCGGACGCCGTTGAGTCGAATAAAAAACGTAGCATGACCTAACCACACGACACAATCTTCGTTGTTGTTCAGAAAATCACTGTTTTTAGTCACTTTCAAGCCAAATGTATCCGCTTTTTTCTCGGCTTTTTGGGGATTGGGTTCGCGTTGCCATTTCAATAAATCACTAAATCCAGGCAATGGCGCCGCGTTTTCGTTCAAAAAACGTCCCTGCGGATTTACGGGGTTGCCTTTCCAATCGGGTCGGACGGTTTTTAAATCAGGGTTAGAACGATAGCCACTTATCTCCCACGTAAAACGCTCATACATAAAGAAATAAAAACCTCCTGCCAGCGACAGGACAAAAACGAAGCTGATAATCATTTTTTTTAGGGCGAGAAAAGGTATCAACGGATTGAAATTCAGTAGTATCAAAAACAGGGTACGTTACAGCATAGTTCGCTTGTAAGTTATAAATTCACTTTTGTTTACTTTAGGTATACAAACCCTGTTATGTTCCTAAACTTTTTCTTAACGCTATGGCGCCCACCTTGCCCGTCCGTATCTCGTCGGTAGATGCTTACCGAGGTTTTGTTATGTTTTTGATGATGGCCGAAGTGCTCGAATTCGGTCATATCTCCAAAGCCCTGCCCAACAGCTCTTTTTGGGCGTTTTTGGCCTATAACCAAGACCATGTCGAATGGGTGGGTTGTTCGCTGCATGATTTGATACAGCCGTCGTTCTCGTTTTTGGTGGGTGTGGCATTGCCGTATTCCATTGCGAGTAGGATGGCTAAAGGGCAAAACTTAGGAGCTATGTTTGGGCACACCATTCAGCGTTCGTTGATTCTGATTTTTCTGGGGATTTTCTTGCGTTCTATGCACCGCGAACAAACCAATTTTACGTTTGAAGACACACTCACACAAATTGGCTTGGGGTATCCTATTTTATTTTGGTTAGGTTTCCGTACATTCCGCACCCAGCTCATTGCTTTGGGCACTATTTTGGTAGGTTACTGGCTTTTCTTTGCTATTTACCCGCTTCCAGGAGCTGATTTTGATTATGCAGCGGTGGGGGTTACGGCCGATTGGGAACATAATTTAAAAGGGTTTGCGGCTCATTGGAACAAAAATACCAATGCGGCATGGGCATTTGACCAATGGTTTATGAACCTTTTTCCGCGAGAGAAACCTTTCATTAGAAATGGTGGTGGGTATTCTACGTTAAGCTTTGTTCCAACGTTGGGTACAATGATTTTAGGGCTGTTGGCGGGTCAGTGGCTCAAAGCAGATTCGGAGCCTATGCAAAAAGTAAAGCGATTTGTGGCCTTGGGGGTGGGCCTTTTGGTAGTCGGTTCTCTTCTCAACTGGCTAGGTATTTGTCCTAATGTTAAACGTATTTGGACGCCTACTTGGGTGTTGTTTAGCGGTGGCTGGTGTTTTCTGTTGTTAGCGGCTTTTTATTGGTTGGTAGATATACAGGGGTGGCGTAAAGCATTTATTTGGTTGATTATTATCGGCACCAATTCTATTGCTGCCTATGTTATCTCTCATACCATAGTAGAGTTTATTCATCACTCTATTCAAATACATGTATCTCAAACCTACGATCAGGTGTTTGGAATCACGTATGAGTCTCTAGTTCGGGGTGGATTGATTCTTTTAGTCGAGTGGCTCATTTTGCGTTGGATGTACCGAAATCGGATTTTTGTAAGAATTTGATAAGTTTTTAAGCTCATTTCTTGGACTTTTTAACTATTGCTCCTACTTTTGTAATGCCGCCCAAAAAGCGGCATTTAATTTATATTTATATCTCTACATAATCAATATACTATATCTTGTATTAGGTCTTTAAAATTCTGCTTGCTTTTAAAACCAAAAGCAGTAATTTTTATACGACCAGTATAAATTTCAGAAACAGCTATGAGCTCCATGACAAAACCACCAGTTATCCCTGTCGAGAAACCAAGAGACATTGAAGATTGGCTGTGGGTTGGAATACCCGTTGGGTTGTTGACCATTATCATAGGGTACTTGATCTATAAACACGCAGGAAGTTTTACTGTTGAATCTTTCAAGGCGGGTTTTAATTCAGATTTGGTGTTTTACCTGATGGTTGGGGTAATGGCTCAGTTGGTAGATGGTGCGTTGGGTATGGGCTACGGCGCTACGGCAACGTCCTTTTTATTGACCTTAGGCGTTCCGCCAGCAGTAAGCAGTACGAGTGTGCATTTATCTGAGATGTTTACCACGGGCGCTTCGGCCATTTCGCACTTCAAATTCAAGAATATCAATAAAAAGTTATTCAAAACTTTATTGATTCCTGGGGTAATCGGTTCAGTAATTGGGGCTTATTTGCTTTCAGATATAATAGATGGCAACGTTATTAAGCCTTTTATTTCGGCCTACATGGTTGTGTTGGGGGGTATTATTGTGAGCAAAGGAATAAAAAAGACAAATGTCAAAAAGCCTACTAAACGACTGGGGGTTCTAGCCATTTTCGGTGGTTTTATGGATGCCGTTGGCGGGGGAGGCTGGGGGCCTATTGTAACTTCTACGCTCATCGGTCGTGGCCGCGACCCACGCTATACTATTGGTTCGGTCAACGCCGCCGAATTTGCCGTTGCGTTTGCTAGTGGGGTTACGTTTCTCCTGTTTGAAGGCATCAACAGTTGGCAGGTGGTATTGGGGTTGATGCTTGGAGGTATGATAGCTGCTCCGCTGGGTGCTTATCTAGTAAACCGGGTCAACCGTCGACCATTGATGGTAATTGTGGGTTTATTGGTGATATTCTTAGGATTAAGGGTTGTATTGAAAGCTATTTTATAGTAAATGTGTAATTTTACGGCCTAGCTCAATAAGGTCATTTTAAAGACTTGGTGTGTTTCTCGGTTTATTTGGCGCACACATCATAAGTCTAAATTCTCAAGAAAAGTATGCAACGTAAGACGAAAGCAATCCGCATCCAAACAAAAAAGACGCAATACCGCGAGCATTCTACGCCATTGTTTCTTACTTCAAGTTTCTCATTTGAGTCAGCGGAGCAAGGTAAAGCGCTCTTTGATGAAACCGAGGAGGGTAATATTTACAGCCGTTTTTCAAACCCTAGCGTTCAGGAGTTTGTCGATAAAGTGTGTATGTTAGAAGGTGCTGAAGATGGCCTTGCTACCGCAACGGGAATGGCTGCCGTATTTGCAAGCATGGCGGGAATTCTCAAGTCGGGAGACCATATCATTGCCTGTCGGGCTTTGTTTGGGTCGGCGCACCAGATTATTACGCAGATTTTTGCGAAATGGGGTATTACTTATACATACTTGGATGCCGATGCTTCTGAAGAACAGTGGGAGGCCGCCGTGCAGCCCAATAGCCGCATGGTCTACTTAGAGACTCCGTCTAACCCTGGTTTAGAACTGGTCGATTTGGCCATGATTGGTCGG
>JAIXPV010000353.1 GCA_027486105.1 Runella sp.
AGAAGGTCTGTGGAGACACAGACCACGGAGTAAGAAATGCACTAAGAATAAGACGATATATTATTTTGAATACGCCGACCTAATCATGACCACTGAAGTATAAACAATAACCAAAATGACCAACCAACGGAGCGTATCTAAGGGCAAAGATTTTACAATCAAGGCGGCAATCAACA
Organism: Runella sp.; assembly: GCA_027486105.1. Classification (GTDB taxonomy): domain Bacteria; phylum Bacteroidota; class Bacteroidia; order Cytophagales; family Spirosomataceae; genus Runella. Next base: position 177 of record JAIXPV010000353.1, read on the forward strand.
CCGCTATAATACCTGGAATTGTCATCCCCACGGCCGCTTTTCGATTATAGGCACCTTTCCTAATAAATTGGATTGAAGCAGGAGGCATCAAAAAAGCACAAGAACCCATCATGATTGGAAAGGCAACTTGAGGCGATAACCCTAAGGCAAAAACCATGGCCATACATGGGGCGTAGAGACCGATACCCGCGGTCATCAATGCGCCCAAAAGGAAATTAACGGCCACCGCAATGGTCAGTTTAATTCCGCTTAGGCCAATGGCTGAGCCGCCTCCTTGAATCCATTGCATCTTTCCCGCAAACATAAATCCAGCTGTAATCAATAAAGCAAAGCCCATCACAATGCGAATTCTCTTTTCAGACATTCTTGACACTACACCTGCACCCAATATTGCTCCCGCAGCTGCCGAGAGCAACATCAATATTAAAGTAGTGGGTTCTACTTCAATAACTGTAATGAAAATAAGGGCTTGGATAAGCACAGGTACTGTATTGGCTACGTTGAGTGTGCCAGGCAAAACACGGTCTTCTGTTTGTTTGGTAAATTTCAACAAAGCTGTTTGCGGAGCAAAAGCGCCAATACCCAAAACATCAAAAAAATTGACCACAAACCCAATTAGCCCCGTTTTTATCCAACTGACATTTTCAAGGTTGTTTTTATGTTTTGAAAAATCCTTAAAAAGCGCGGTGCTGAACCAAATGGTTAGTATAGCCAACGAAAGCCAGATGAATGGTATCATGTCGTAGATAATTATGTCAAAAGTAGAACTCATTTTATTCCTTTAGAACATTTCAACAAATGTAAAGTAGGAAAACCCAATTTACACATTTCTTATGTGTGTATCTTCTTGTTCAAAACTTACCCCAAAAGTCTGGTCATTATCATATCCGAATCATAACAACGAGACAAAATGAGCACATATCCCAGTATTTTCAATGATGTAATTGGCCCTGTGATGAGAGGCCCGTCGAGTTCGCATTGTGCGGCATCTTTGCGGATAGCTCGGCTATGCCGTGATCTAATGGACGAAAACATCAAAAACATTTTGATTGAATTTGACCCCAACGGTTCATTGGCAACCACGCACAAAAGCCAAGGATCAGACATGGGCTTGTTTGGCGGGTTTTTAGGTTGGGAAGCCTACGATGAGCGCTTGCCAGAATCTGAAAAATACCTCGCTGCTGCGGGAATCAATGTGGATATTAAAATACGTGATATCAAAGCAGACCACCCCAATACCTATAAAATCAGACTCGAAAACGAGAAAGAAACCCGAAACCTAACGGCTATCTCTACGGGTGGTGGCATGATTGAAGTCATTGAGATTGATAGTATTAGAGTGACTATGGAAGGCGATTATGTTGAAACCCTTATTTACTGCACCGAACCAGATGACATTATCTCTTTCTTGAAAGCCTCTATTCTTTATGATTTCATAGCGTTTCACCAAGGGGAAATTAGTTTTGTTGAAATCAAATCTCAAGTCCCCCTCGACAAGATGATTTGCGACGAGTTGACGGCGATGGACAGCGTTCTGTTCATCAAATGCTTGAAGCCAGTACTGCCCGTAATGTCCAGAAATAACCTGCAAGTGCCTTTTATTACTTGCAACGAAATGCTTGCCTACAATGAAGGGAAAAATAAATCCCTTTGGGAGTTGGCCGTTGATTATGAGGCTGCTCGGGGTAATATTTCTGCTGAAGAAGTGTTTGAAAAAATGCGTAAAATCATTCATATCATGGGCAATGCCATTGAGTTGGGACTAAAAGGTACGCATTATAAAGATAGGATTCTGGGGAGTCAGTCTTTGCAATTCCAACAAAAACTGGCGGCGAAACAACTGGTGGGTGGCGATGCTAACAACAGAATCATCATGTATGTATCGGCTATGATGGAAGTGAAAAGTTCTATGGGGGTCATTGTGGCGGCACCCACAGCAGGCTCGTGTGGGGCTTTGCCTGGCGCATTGTTTGGAACCGCCCATGCCATGGATTTGCCCGAGGACGAAATCGTAAAAGCCATGCTGTCAGCGGGTTTGATTGGGGTTTTTATAGCAGCCCATGCCACTTTTGCAGCAGAAGTAGGTGGTTGTATGGCCGAAACAGGATCGGGGGGAGGCATGGCGGCGGCAGGCATAGTGGGCATGAAAGGCGGTACCTTGAAGCAGTCTATTGCGGCGGCATCGTTGGCTTTACAAAACTCATTAGGTATCATCTGCGACCCCATCGGAAACAGAGTGGAAGCCCCTTGCTTGGGTAGAAACGTGATGGCCGCTACCAACGCGGTTTCTTGCGCCAACATGGCTTTGTCAGATTATGAGCAACTTATTCCTTTAGATGAAGTAATCGAGACCATGAAAGCCGTTGGCGATCAAATTCACCAAACTTTACGTTGCACCAACTTGGGTGGGCTGTCTATCACCAAGGCGGCAAAGAAAATCGAAGCTATGCTCGAAGAAGAGCCAAATAAATTTTATAAAAGTTGTTAAAAATGACAAGGGGAAAATCGAAGTACAAAAGAATAGAATACGCCGTTCCCCTTCTATATTATACCTTAAACAAAGCCCTTTAACCACTCATTTCGAATGAATAGAAGAACTTTTGTTGCCACAGGAGTTAGTTCGCTCTGTGCCGTGCCAGTGTTGGGATTTCAGCTTTTTGATAAATACAACGCCCCCAAACCCGCCTGGTTACTCGATTGGATCAAAATCTACGACCAAAATTTCCCCAACTACAAAGCGCTGAAAGTCACCGATGTCACTCATAAATATGCAGGTGGCTATATGAATGACATGGAGATTCCGAATCCTCATTCTACTGCGGCATTTATTGCCACGGCTTGTATGTTAATGTCTTGCCCCGAATCGGCCTTTTATCAATCTAAAGAACTGGTAAAAGAAGTAGAAGCTGCGGCGCAATGTTTGCTAAAAATGCAGCATTCCGACGGGACGATTGACCTATTGGAAACCAATTTCCATTCTACGCCCGATACGGGTTTTATTCTGGAAAACATGATTCCTGCTTATAAATACTTGAAGCTGTCGAAAGTCAAAGGGGCGGAACCTTCGCTCGAATTAATAAAAACATTTTTGAAAAATGCGGGTGAAGCCCTGACCGTGGGCGGTATTCATACCCCAAATCACCGTTGGGTGGTTTCGGCGGCCCTGACCAAATTAAATGAACTTTTTCCCGACCCACGCTACGTGAGTCGTATTGAACAATGGCTGGCCGAGCACATAGATATTGACCCCGATGGACAGTACAACGAAAAAAGCACCAATAGTTATTCGCCCATTGTCAATCGGTCGTTGATTATCATCGCCAAAGGCCTCAATAAGCCTGAGCTCCTTGAACCAGTGCGTAAAAATTTGATGATGACGCTTTATTACGTCCACCCCAACGGGGAGGTGGTAACCGAGGCCTCCAACCGACAAGACAGAGGCACTATTGGCCACATGTCGCGGTATTATTACTGCTATCGATACATGGCTTTGTTGGACAACAACGGCGAAATGGCCGCTATGTGTCGGCTCATTGAACAAACAAGCACTAAGAATCAATTAGCTGGCTATCTTGATTATTTCCTAGAAGACCCAACCCTTTGGAAAACTTTACCAGCCGATAAACCCCTGCCGACCAGTTATGCCAAAGCTTTTCCGTATTCGGGTTTGGTGCGAATCCGACGGGAAAACTGGGACGCCACGATTTTATCAAACAACGCAAGTTGGCTCACGTTTCATAAAGGCAACGCCGTGTTGCAAGCCATGCGGGTAGCGGCGTCTTTTTTCGGGAAAGGACAGTTTCAGTCGGCCAAAATCACGCAGGAGGGAAGCACATGGGTGATGCAAAATTCGCTCGAGGGGCCTTATTATCAACCGATTGCTAAAGAACAAATTGCGCCAGATGGTGATTGGGACAAAATGCCAAGGGCAAATCGTCCGCAGAGTGAAATTCAAAAACTCGAAACAATCGTCAAAGTCAGCGAGGCGAATAAAGGTCTACAAATAGACATTGAGATGACTGGAACGGAAGGTGTACCCGTATCATTTGAGTTGATATTTAGGGCGGGGGGGACGTTTTCGGGTGTTACAAAACATCCCAAAAAAGATACTGCGTACCTCTTGGCGGGAGAATCGGCCTCTTACACGGTCAATTCGGATACCATTCAATTTGGCCCTGGCAAAGCCGAACACAAAGGAATCCAATTGAGAGGAGCGCTCCCCGCCATGGACGCACCGACGGTCTATTTGACGGGCTTTACGCCTTTTCGGCATACGATTAAACTCTCGTAGTTTTAGGGGTGAATAATCATACGAAGGCACGTCTAAGTGATAAGCCATATTTGTTTCAAATTTCAGGTAAATCCGCTAAAATTTTGATAATCATCAATTTAGAATCTTTGCAACTCTGCGGCTTTGCGTGAATAATATTGTACAGTTACTTAATTTTAAACAAAATTTTAAACAAATCAAAAAAATGCTTATGAACGTGATAAAACGATTCGTTTGTTTTTTAAGCTGTATTCTCTTCGCTTTGAATTGTTTTTCACAAGAAAAGAGCGCTGTTTTTGATTTAACGTATAAGGAGATTGATACTTTAAAGTTGGGCTTAAAACTTTATTACCCACCGTCTTTTCAAATAAGACAAACCTATCCAACCATAGTGTTTTTCTTTGGGGGTGGTTGGAATGGGGGCTCTACCAAACAATTTGAGCCTCACGCTGTGCACTACGCCGCTATGAATTTTATTACGGTTTTGGTAGATTATCGGGTAAAAACAAGACATAACACCACTCCTTTCGAAAGTTTGAAAGATGCGAAATCGGCTATTCGGTATTTGCGAAAAAATGCCCAAAAACTTAGCATTGACGCAAATCGGATTGTTGGCTCAGGCGGTTCGGCGGGTGGGCATTTGGCAGCTGCTTGTTTTACCAATGAATCTATCAACGAACCAACCGATGACCTATCGATAAGCGCAAAACCCAATGCCTTAGTCTTGTTTAATCCCGTGATTGATAACGGAAAAGAGGGTTATGGTTTTGAAAGAATCGGAGAAAGATATGTAGAGTTTTCGCCTATGCACAATGTCCAAAAAGGTTTTCCGCCCGCTATTTTCTTCTTGGGCACAAACGACAACCTGATTCCAGTTGAAACGGCCCAGAAATTCAAGAGAAAAATAGAAGAAGTAGGGAGTAGATGCGACCTTTTTTTATTTGATAACCAAGGGCATGGTTTTTTCAATAAAGAGCCTTTCCTTTCTGAAACGATCTTGAAAGCAGACGCTTTTCTTCAGTCAATAGACTATCTCAAACCTTGAAAATCATTCTCTGTGTTTAGTTTAATGCTCAGTCTACTTTACAATCTGTACCATAATGAATAAGCGCCATTTCTATCTTTTGCTTGTACTTTTATTGATGCTTATCAATTGCAAAACCAGTACCAACATCGCTTACAATCTTGCTTCAAAAGACCTTCCAATCACTGAAAAGGGCTTAGATCATGCGGGTTTTATTCGCGATTTTGACCATAAAGCATTTGTGCGTGGCGAGCGCATCTATAATGCTACCTGCATCAATTGCCATGGAAATGAAGAAAATGAAGGCTCCATTCCGATGTCTTTGAAGTTTTGGTCAGAGCCATTCAAAGCGGGTAGTGATGCCTACTCGATGTATCAAACCGTGACCAGAGGCTATGGTTCAATGCCCCCGCAAGTGGCACTAACTCCCCAAGAAAAATACGACGTAATCCACTATATTCAACAAGAATTTGTTGCAAAAAACAAAACCATAACCCTTCCAAAAGTAACGTCTGAATATCTTTCTGCGCTGCCGAAAGGAAAATCAAGAGGCCCTGCCTTAAAGCCTTATCAGCCATGGGCCGATATGGATTATGGTAATTTTTTGATTAATACATACGAATTAGCCGACGAAAATACGGGTATCCCACGGTATCATTCGCCAGGCCCTTCGCCGTTCAAAGATGAAGACTACTCAAAAAATAATTTTGCTTACAAAGGCATTGCAGTTCGCTTAGACAAAGGGCTGGGTGGGGTTTCTAAAGGAAAAGCGTGGATGATTTTTGACCATGACCTCATGCGCGTAGCGGGTGCCTACACGGGCGAAGGTTTTATTGATTGGAACGCTATCTTGTTGAACGACAAGCACGAAACCTACCCCCGCACCATCGGAAAACTGCATTTTGAAACCCCCGTAAGCCCAGGCTGGGCTAATCCTACAACGGGAGAATTTGCTGACCCACGGTTTGTAGCCCGTGATGGTAGGGCTTTTGGCCCCTTACCCAAATCTTGGGCAAATTATAAGGGCCTTTATCATTACGAAGACCAAATCATCATCTCCTATACCGTGGGAGAATCGGCCGTTTTAGAGAAATTTGGGTTTATCGGCCCATCCGTTTTTACAAGAACACTCAATATATCGCCCTCCAATTCAATTTTGAAAATGCGGGTGGCCAATGCCTCCGCCAAGGTGAGTTTGTTGGGCAAAGGGGCTACGATGGTAGAAGAAAATGGGCAGATTTTTATGAATGTAAATGCCAAAGAGGCGGTTAAGGTTACTGTGGCCATTGGCGAGAAAGGTTCTAGTTTTTCTGAGAAAGATTTGCCAGAGCCTGAATCATTGACAAAATACACCTTGGGTACGGGCCGTGCGCATTATCCTGAAGTGCTCAAAACTTTTGCTACCACAGGGAAAGAAGATGGCCCGTTTGCCGTTGACCAACTAACCCCGCCTTTCGAGAATCCTTGGGCTTGTCGGATGAAATTAAGTGGCATAGACTTCTTTAAAGATGCCAATACGGCGGCTGCTTGTGCTACCGACGGGGATGTTTGGTTGATAAAAGGCTTGCTCAATCCTGATGGTGCATTGACTTGGCAACGCATTGGCTCGGGGCTTTTTCAGCCCTTGGGCATAAAAGTGGTGGATGAAAAAATATACGTCACCTGTAGGGACCAACTCGTATTGCTCAGAGATTTGAATGGCGATATGGAAACTGATTTTTACGAAAGTTTCAATCATGACCACCAAGTTACGGATCATTTCCACGAATTTGCGATGGGTTTGCAAACCGACAAAGAAGGTAATTTTTATTACGCCAAAAGTGGAAGGCACGCCCGTGAGGCGCTTATTCCGCAACACGGTACTTTATTGAAAGTAAGCGCCGATGGCTCAAAAACCGACATTGTTGCCACAGGCTTCAGAGCGGCAAATGGTGTTTGTATCAACCCCGATGGAAGTTTTATCGTGACCGACCAACAAGGCTATTGGAACCCAATGAACCGCATAAACTGGGTGAAAGGCGTGGGTAAGTTTTATGGCAATATGTGGGGCTATAACCCACCCAAAGACTCCTCAAGGGCCGCCATGGAACAGCCCTTGGTGTGGGTAGATATGAAATACGACCGCTCGCCTTCTGAAATGGTTTGGGTAGAAAGCAACAAATGGGGGGCATTGAATGGTGGGCTTCTGAGCCTTTCGTATGGCTATGGCAAGATTCAATATGTTTTAAACGAAACTGTAAACGGCCAAGAACAAGGCGCGGTGATTGATTTGCCAGGCATAAAATTCCTTACGGGTGTGATGCGTGGCCGATTTAATCCAACTGATGGCCAACTGTATGCTTGTGGTATGTCGGCCTGGGGCACCAACCAAATGATGCGTGGGGGAGGGCTGTATAGAGTCCGTTATACGGGTAAGACCATTCCTGTACCCATCAAAATGAAAGTACTTGAAAAAAGTATAGTGCTTGACTTTGATAGCCCAATAGACCAAAATTCTGCGTCTGATTTGTCCAATTTTGAAGTAAAAACATGGCAACTAGTGCGTAGTAAAAAATATGGCTCCGAACGCCATAACCAAAAAACATTGAAAGTGGGTAAATCTCAGGCAATGGATAAAAGGCTGATTTTGAGCATTGAAAACTTAGAAAAAGTGGACGTAATCACCATTGATTATAAAATCAAAAACACCAAAGGCGAGCCTCTGACGGGGTCTATACAAGGTACGATTCACCAACTTGGGAATTAACGAAAGGATAAGGGTAAAATAAATGAAAAAAATGTACAAAGTAGTTTGGTTAATATTTATATGTTGTGGGGCACACGTCTCTCTTTTAGCCCAAAAAACGCAAGCCATCTGGCTCGATGATTTACCCATTAAATCTTTTTCGGAAGGCATTCCCGCAGTGTTGCCCAAAACAACGGCAGCGGGGGATTCTATGATCATTAAAGGTAGGTATTTTAGGCATGGAGTGGGCGTAAACGCTACGAGCATTTTGGCGTTTTTTCTGGAGGGCAAAGCCACAGAGTTTTCGGCATTAGTGGGCGTAGACGACAAAGGGAATAAAGACTTGCCGCATACTTTTTACGTGATTGCCGACCGCAAAATTTTGTTTGATAGCGGAGAAATGCGCCTTGGCGACGCCCCCAAACCCGTGAAGGTAAGTTTGGATGGCGTGCAGCGGCTGGGGCTACTCGTGAAAGTCAATGACGAGGGCCGTACCAAAGTTTATTCTAATTGGGCCGATGCCCAATTGGTGATGTTGGACAACCACCTCCCCAAAAACATTCCCAATACCGATGAACGGTATATTTTGACACCTCCAACGGCAAAATTCCCCAAAATCAATTCAGCCAAAGTATTCGGCGCTACGCCCAATAATCCTTTCCTGTATACCATCGCCGCTACGGGCGAGCGCCCCATGAGCTTTGCCGCAACAGGTCTTCCTCA
>JAIXPV010000357.1 GCA_027486105.1 Runella sp.
CAACCACGTAAGTGGCCGATTGGGGTTATAATACACCAGTGAGTCGGCTTTGGTGGGCGCTATAAGGCTATCGTCTTCGATAATAACGGTAACATTTTTGGCAAAAATATCGGATACGTTCACGCTTTGGGCGTACCATTTGCTAAACCCCTTCAATTCGTTTTCCAACAGCCGCCTGATTTGGGGCTCAATGATATCCTCGGGAGGAACCCCGCTGCGGGTGTAGGTGGTGGTGGAATTGCCGCCAGTGAGGAAGACTCGTTTGCCTTCACGGTACGTTTCAAAGCCCAGATTCATTTTGATTTTTCCAGCCACTTTGGCGGGGGGGAGCAGGGTTTCGCTCACTTGTAATTCTTTGATCACAAGAATAATGGGCGTTAGAGAGTCGGTATTGGCGGGGTTGAAGTGCCGCCTCAAAAATTTGTCTAAGGCGGGAGCTGCTCCTCCTTGAAGGACGGCGGTTAGGGGTTGTGGCTTGCTCCAAACCGTCCCGATATTGGTAGTGATGGGGCGGCTGTCAACGACTTCGACGATAAAAAAACCTTTGGGCTGTACATTGAGCCGTTCGGATTTCAGGGTGATGGTTTGGGTCTGTGCGAAACACGGCGTTTTGAGGGTATATTGCATGATAAAAAACAACAAAACCCATACGACACTACGCTGCATACCTTTCTTATTTGTTACTTTGTCTTTCATTAAATACGAATTACAACCAATACACGGCACTTTTAAACTCACTGTTCAAGAAATGCGTCCTGCTTTTGACGATATATTTATGGAATTGGCCCAAAATCTGGCGCGGCGATCGCATTGCATCAAAGCGCAAGTCGGGTCTGTCCTCACCAAAGATACGCGGATTATTTCAATCGGTTATAATGGCCCTCCGTCGGGAACCCATAATTGTGATGAAGAATTTCCGGGCGTCGGTTGTCCGCGAGACTCCAAAGGAAGTTGTTCTTTGGCTTTACATGCGGAGCAAAACGCCATCCTGTATGCTGTTAAAAATGGCGCAAATCTGGAAGGAACCACGCTCTATGTAACACTTTCACCCTGTATAGCATGCGCCCGGGTGATTTTTACGATGAAAATAAAGCGGGTTATTTATCTAAACTCTTACGCCGAATACAAAGGCATTGGTATTGATGAAGGGGTAGAGTTTTTGCGCAAGTTTGGGGTGGAAGTGGATAGGTACATTCCGAAAGAGAATGCTGAAAGTCAATTGTCTATTGACCATCTAAAATAACGTTTTCTGCACTTTTTCTGGCCAAACCAAACCAAATCGAACCACGCCAATGAACTACCTCGCCCATTTTTATTTGTCTTTTGAGCAGGAACCATTAATCATTGGCAATTTACTGGGCGATTTTGCGCGTGGCCGCCTTGACCACCCGCGCAATGAGCGATACAATTCGTCTATAAAGCAAGGTATTTTGTTGCACCGTCAGATTGATTCATTTACCGATTCGCATCCTTCGGGTCAGGCTTGCCGTCAGGCATTGCCCGATTATTTTGGCAAATACAAAGGTGTGATTACGGATATGTATTTTGATTATTTTCTGGCAAAACACTTTGCAGATTACCATCATTCATCCCTAAAACTCTTTACAATGTACGTGTACGGAGTGTTGGAAAAGCACCGTTCGGTTTTGCCGCAAGAAGCTGTGGGGTTGGTAGAGTCGATGATTAAGTACGATTGGCTGTACAATTATCAGTTTCTGGAAGGCATGAATCGGTCGTTTGGTGGAATGTCGCGGCGTTATCCGTTTTTGGCGGGGATTGAGCGGGCAGGAGCGGAGTTGTTTGAAAATGAAGCCTTATATGAGCCGTATTTTCGGGCGTTTTTTCCTGATTTAATCAGCAGTTGTAAGGATTTTCTTTCGTACGATTAGAGGTAATTTATCTAACTACTTTAACCATGTTTAATGAACCTACTCCTTTAAAAGAACTGATGAGCCACTTTCCGCAGGCGGGAGAGGTGATTTGGATTGGACTACGTACGAATACAAGAAAAGAGATAAATATTGTGGAAGAAACCTACGCCCGTATCGGTACGGGATTGGAAGGCGACCGCTACAAAGGCACTGCCGATAGCAAACGCCAGGTGACGCTCATTCAGGCCGAACATTTGGCGGCGGTAGGGTCGTATCTGGGGCGGGGAATCATTGATCCCGTGCTCACGCGACGCAATATCGTAGTGCAAGGGATTAACTTATTGGCACTCAAAGACCATCGCATCCAGATAGGAGACGCCGTGCTTGAGATGACGGGATTGTGTCACCCGTGCAGCCGTATGGAAGAAGTCTTAGGGCCGGGAGGTTACAACGCCATGCGCGGACACGGCGGCATCACTGCGCGTGTGGTGCATGAAGGGGCTATTCGGTTAGGGGATACGGTGACAGTTTTAAAAATGGAGCAGAAGATTTAACGCTAACTTCCTGATAACTTTTCAATTACTTACGTTCTCCTTTTTTTCTGTTTGAATTCAGGCATTGACTTGCTAACTTGCAGCCATGGCAGACAATTTTGTAGTATCGGCTCGGAAATATCGCCCCGTTACGTTTGATACGGTGGTCGGACAGTCGCACATTACCACTACCCTCAAAAATGCAATTCGTACCAATCACCTTGCACAGGCTTTTTTGTTTTGTGGCCCGCGCGGGGTAGGAAAAACGACTAATGCGCGTATTTTAGCCAAAACCATTAATTGCCAGAGCCTTACTGATGAGGTTGAGCCCTGCGGTGAGTGTGAATCATGCGTTGCATTCCAAAACAATGCCTCTTTCAACGTGCATGAATTGGATGCCGCTTCCAACAACTCCGTCGATGATATCCGAAATCTGATTGACCAGGTACGGTATCCGCCCCAAACGGGTAAGTACAAAATCTACATCATTGACGAGGTTCACATGCTGTCTTCGGCGGCGTTCAATGCGTTTTTGAAGACGCTCGAGGAGCCACCTAGCTACGCCATCTTCATTCTGGCCACCACGGAAAAACACAAGATTTTGCCGACGATTTTGTCTCGTTGTCAGATATTTGACTTTAACCGGATTCAACCGCGCGACATCGCCGACCATATTGAGCAAATTGCGAAAAAAGAAGGCATCAAAACCGAGCGCGAAGCCCTCGAACTTATTGCCCAAAAAGCCGACGGTGGGCTTCGCGATGCGCTTTCGATGTTTGACCTCAATGTGACTTTTTCGACCGACAATACGGTGCGTTATAAAGAGGTGCTCGAAAATCTTCACATTCTTGATTACGATTATTATTTCCGATTAACAGATGCACTTTTGGCAGGGAATCTCTCGGAAACACTTTTGATATTTAACGAAGTTCTGAAAAAAGGTTTTGATGGACATTTGTTTGTGATTGGAATGCTAGAGCATTTTCGTAACCTCTTGGTGTCCAAAGATGCTGCCACGGTGCAGTTGCTCGAAGTGTCGGAGACTGCCAAAAACAAATACCTTGACCAATCGACGCGGGCGTCGCTTTCTTTTTTATTGTCGGCTTTGAGTGTTGGCGGGCAGTGCGATATTAACTACAAGGCGTCTAAGCAGCAACGACTGCACGTAGAGCTGTGCCTCATGAAAATGGCCAAGCTGACCGAGGTATTGGATTTGGAAGCCCTCGCGGCCGACGAAAAAAAAAAGCCTAACGTAGGGGCAGGTCCGGGCGGCGTACCGCTTGCGTCTGCCCAACCAGGCCGAGGAGGTGTACCGCTTGCGTCGGCCCAGTCAAATGCTGCGTCTACACAAAACGGCAATAATGGTTCTTCGCCAAACGCACAAGCAAGTCCTGCAAATAGAACAGACGTAAGCGGTACGCATACCCCCGCCGCCTCGTCGTTGCCCACAACGGCCGAGCCTACCATTACCTATCAAAATACAACTGGTGGAAATGGATTGCCGCTAGGAAAACTGCGCTCAACGGTCAATTTAAGCACTTCTATTACTGATACTCCCGCACCCACGCAGGTTTCCAAACCCGTAGAAGTAGCTTTAGATGCTTTGCCCGAAAAAGACCTTCTTGTGACGATGGAGGCGCTAAAAGAAGTTTGGACCGAATTTTCTCGAATGCGCGAACAAAATGGCGGTGCAGTGAGTGAGCAGATTATGCTTAACCGTGATTTTATTTTTGAAAACATGACCATTGAGTTAGTATTGGACAACCTACACCAAGAAACCCTGCTCAATGAAATCAAACCGACCTTATTGGGTTATCTTCGCCGAAAGCTCCAAAACCGTCAGATTCAGCTTTCCCATCAAATTGCGCAAACAGATGGGAAGCGCCACCCCTACACGCCGCAGGAGAAATTCAACGCACTCGCCGAGCGCAATCCCGCCCTCTTTGACTTGCAGCGGTTGCTAGGGCTGGAGGTTGATTTTTAAGGGTTGTGAGTAGATTTTAAGGATTATTGCGTTTATTACTAAACGTTTAACCCTCTTAATTCTCCTGCTCATGTTTTCTCGTCGCGACTTTCTCATTCAGGCTGCTTTGGGCGGTGCTGCTTCGCTTATATCTCCCAATACGTTGTTTTCGGCCACGCGCCCCAAAAAAGATAAATTGGGGGTTGCATTGGTGGGATTGGGGTATTATAGCACCGATTTATTGGCTCCCGCATTGCAATTGACCAAAAAATGCCAGTTGGTAGGTATCGTGACAGGTACGCCATCAAAAGCCGAAACTTGGAAAAAGAAATACAATCTTGCCGATAAAAATATTTACAACTACCAAAATTTCGACCAAATCGCCAACAATCCCGACATTGACATCGTCTATGTGGTATTGCCGCCTAGTATGCACCGCGAGTTTGTAGTACGGGCTGCCAAAGCGGGCAAGCAGGTGTTTTGCGAAAAACCCATGGCCCCGAGCGTGGCGGATTGTGAAGCCATGATTAAGGCTTGTGCGGATAACAAGGTGAAATTGGCAATTGGGTATCGGTGTCAGCATGACCCCAATACGCAGGCGTATCAGAAATTTGCCAAAGAAAATACCTTCGGGAAAGTTCGGATGGTGACCTGCGGCGCAGGATATTTTGACGCCCGCACTACCCACTGGAAACAAAATAAAGCTCTCGGGGGCGGTGTCATGGGCGACATGGGCGTGTATGCTCTTCAGGGTGCGCGCTTGGCCACTGGAGAAGAACCGGTTTCGGTCACGGCGCAGTTTCATACCACCCGCCCCGATATTTACAAAGAAGTAGAAGAAACGGCTACGTTCCAGTTAGAATTTCCGAGCGGCGCGTTGGCGGCTTGTCATACCAGTTTTGGTATCAATATGAACTATTTACAAGCCAATTGTGAAAAAGGTTGGTTTAAAATGGAGCCGTTTTCGAGCTATACTGGAAACAAAGGAAGCAGCCCGCTGGGCCCTATCAATTTTCCCCTTGACAACCAACAAGCCCGACAACTCGACGAAGATGCCGAAGCCCTCATGAAAGGTACTGCGCTGATTGCTCCTAGCGAAGAAGGCCTGCGCGACATTCGCGTGGTAGAAGCCATTTACAAATCAGTAGCCGCTGGCGGGAAGATGATTAAAATTTAAGTCTGGACTTTATTCAACGTTGCAATGTGGAGCTAGGCCTTTGTCTCGCTTTTCTGGTTAGGTTTATGGATTTCGTTTTCGGAAGGGATTATCAGGAACTGGAAAACTGAAAAATAATAAACTGAAAAATGTAAAAGTTTGGAATACAGGGGGATTAATCCGCTACTTTGTTCAGCATACCTACGCCCACAAACAAAAACAAGGCTCCGACGATAAACGGCACGAGGGTTTCCCACTTGGTGAGGGTGAATCCTAAGACTGCTTTGTCGGACATGAAGGCGATGCAGGCAAAAAGAATAAAAATGATGCCCATGCTGGTGAGAATTGTTCCAATGGTACGTTTCATTATCAATGTTGGTTTATGGGGGCGAAAATAGGGCTTTTGCAGGAAGCATCCAACATGAGCATTAATAGCCGAATTGTTTTGTCTTATTCTTAGACGTTAATTTTAAAAAATTCTCTCCCAACATGAGCCGAAGATCCTCTTGTGGTGCTTTCAGCGCGTAGATTTTCGCGATTTCAACGGCGGGATGTAGCCACGGGCCATCAGTTCCGAACAAAATTTTACTTGCGCCTGCTCGTTGATAGGCCATTTCGAGCAAATCGAAACGTCGTACGCCGGAGGTGTCGGTGTATACATTCGGGTGCCGGGTCAGGAGGTCAAGAAAAGCCAGTTGAGCTCGCCAATCATCGGCAAAACTGCTCAAATGGGGAATAATAAAGTTGACGTCTGGGTACTCAGTCGCGATGAGTTCAATGGTAGAGGTTTCGCCCGTGGGGTCGTATAACACAGGAACATTAAACGTACGGGCGGCGGTGCATATTTCACGGGAGATGCGGGCGTCGTGTCGATGCACCTTGATGCCGCAAAAGCCATATTCTTCGACGGCCGTTTGCACCATAGAATGGATTCTACCCCGGTCGCGCTCGGCATGAACAAACGCAAATCCATAAAAACGCGCTGGATAGCGACCGACGATTTGGGCTGTTTGGGCATTGGCCTTGGCATAATCAGTATGAAAAGCGGCAAATAAAACCGTTTTTTGAATACCTGCTTCGGCCGACCATTGCATGAATTTTTTTAATGAAGCTCGGGTATCCCAAGGGCCCGTAAGTCCGTCGCCCTCTCCGGCGTGGCA
>JAIXPV010000303.1 GCA_027486105.1 Runella sp.
CCAAAACTGTCACTTTAGGTTGATAATTGAACTCTCCCTGTTTGGCTCGTTGATTTACGGCATAAAAAGCATTATTCAACAGATTCAACAGCACCCGCCCAATTTCTTGCGGAACAACTTCAATTTTTGGCAATTTTTCATCTACAATCAATTCATAATCAGCATTGAATCGGGTCTCCAAACCGTCTTTATCTTTTGCCCTCAAACCGTGGTAACTCAATCGTAAATATTCATCGGCAAGTTGATGAACATCGGTCAGTTCGCGCTCTCCCGTTGATTGGCGGGAATGCTCCAACATCCCTTTCACAATACTTGAGGCCCGCTTGCCATGAAGGTTGATTTTTTCTTGGTTTTGGGTCAAATCGCCCAAAATTTCACCGATATATTCTTTGTCTTTCTCAGGGATTGCTGCTTTTTCAATCTCTTCTTTGAGTTCCTGAGCCAAATCAACGCTCAATTCCGAGAAGTTATTGACGAAATTCAATGGGTTTTGAATCTCGTGGGCGATGCCTGCGGTGAGTTCGCCGAGGCTGGCAAGCTTTTCTTTTTGGATGAGTTGGGATTGAGTGGAGCGGAGTTGGGTAAGAGCTTCTTCGGCTTTGTTGCGTTGGAGGTTTATTTCGTCGCGCTGGTGTTGGAGCAAGGCATTGGCTTTTTGTTTTAGTCGGATGTTGCGATACAAAAGCAACAACACTACAAAAAACACTACTAATACGCTCGCCATTGCATATACTTTGACGCGGTTTTGATAGGCTTGTTCGGCTTGTTTGATTTCCTGTTGTCTGAGCTGTTCGTTAAATTCTACCTTCTGAAAGTTTTTCACTTTGTCAGTGGTCAGAATACTGTCTTTAGCCACCCACGCCATTTTGAGGTAGTCGAAAGCGCGGGCTTTGTTGATAGACTCATAAATTGACGACAACAAATAACTGGCGTTCACCACCGTTGGAATAATATTGGCATCTTGAGCTAATTGTAAGGCATTTTGGGCATAAAAAATGGTTGAATCGTTTCGGTTGAGTTTTTTATAAATTTCGGCAATGTCTAAGTAAGTTTGGCTCAACGCCCGGTGATTTTCAGAGGTGATAGACTTCGGAATGCTGTTTTTGTAATAGCGCAGCGCTATTTCGTCTTTGCCCATGCGCTTGTAGATATTACCGAGGTTGACCAAGTTTACGTTAAGATCGCCGCCCTTGCCTTCTTTGGACATTTGGTAGGCTATTTGGGTGTAAAGCAGCGCGGAATCCAATTGGTTCAGGAAAGAGTAGTCCATGCCAATATTGGCCAAAGCGATATTCTTGAGATTATCGTCTTTCAGTTCTTCGGCAAGTTTTCTGGTCTTTTGGTAGTATTCAATGGCTTGAACATGATTTTTCTGTTCTGAATACAAAATACCGATGTTATTGTAGGTTCGGGCTAAGGCATCTCTGTCTTGACTTTCTTGCGCCACTTTGATAGAAGCCAAGTGGGATTCCAGGGACTTGGTGTAGTTGCCCGAAATACGTAAAATTGAGCCAATTCGATTCAAAACTCGTGCTTTACCCTTGTTATAATTACTCTGACTGGCCAGTTTTAGTCCTTCTTGCGCGTATTTCATGGCCTCTGCGGGCTGCGAGTACATCAGGCTGCGCCCCAGTTGGTCGAGGATTAGCACTTTACTGGTATCTGGCATGGGCTGAGTGAGCATATTTTTGAGACTGTCGGTAAGGCTATTATTCTGACCAACGGCACCAAAGTAAGACAACCACAGAGAGATGAAGTAAGTTAGGTTTTTCATATAATAGAGTTGTTCAACAAAGGTATAAATGCGCCCGTATTTTGCTCAAAAAACTTGCCTGATTTGCTGAAAACCACTACCTTTCCCAAAAACCCAACATGAAAAACCTTTGCTTGATTCTTACGGGATTGCTAATGAACGCCTGGGTATATGGCCAAAAACTCCACGTGGTATTTGTCATCGAAAAAGAGGATATCAACTTCGGCCTGCTCAATCTACGCAACGAAGAACTAATGATGCAGATAATGGAAACGGTAAAATGGGGATTGAATTACCCCATGCAAACCACCTACTTGTCGGGGGCGAAATTTACGACGACGGCGGTCAAAAAAGCCATTGTCAACCTCAAAACCAACTCAAAAGACATTGTGGTGGTATATTTTGCTGGTTTTGGCATAGCACAGCCCGATGACAAAAGCCTTTTTGCCAACTGGAAACTTCGCGATACCCCCAAAATAGGGCTTTCAGTAGGGGAAGTGGAACGTTGGCTCATTACCAAACAAAGGGCAAAAAAACTACGCCTAGGCTTGATTTTGGCAGAATGTAGCGAGCAAAGTATCAAACAAAAACAAAAACTAAGAGCCTCGATGGGGGTGAGGGTTGATTTGAGGAGACCTGTTATCAGAAAACTATTTTTAGAAAACTGCGGCATTATCAAGATGGGTAGTTCGCTCCCTTACGAATCTTCGTGGATTACTTCGGAGGGACCGTCGCTGTTTACAAGTTCATTTCATCGGGCTTTTGAAACAATGCTCACTCCCACCGACTCGTCTGCGCTGAAAAGAACATCTTTCCAACAACTGCAAAGTCTTACTTCGATGTTTATGGGCCAGTATTTCTACGATATGGGGATAAGCCAAACGCCCGTTTTGGAGATCAAATCATGCAAAGGTGCCGCGGCCAACGTAATCATAGGCCCCATACCCGACTCTTTGGTGTCTCAAACCACCGTGCTAAATGGATTACTCAATGGATTGAGCCAAAACAAAGACTCAGTACAACGCGCCCAAATCAGACGGAAAATTATGTCTTATTTTGCTCCAACTGCTACCGTATCTTTGAGTAGCTATTATCTCAACGCCGCAATCCCCGAAGAAAAGACCTATCCACTGAAACAATACTTAGACGATATACACTTAGCAAAAAGAAATCCCCAGTACGAGATGATGATTCTTGAGAAAGAATATTTGTTTATTGAAAAAATGGAAGTCAATGCCCCCAATCCAAGGGCGAAGCGGCCACTCGTCGAACAGGTGGCTATTGTCGAGTTTTGGGGAGAGATTAACCAGCCTAGATAATCTATATTTATGAAAAAAGTATTGCTCATTTTTTCCCTCTTCGGGTGGCCTGTTGGGGTGTTTGCGCAGGGTATGATGTTCAACGACAATACCTATCAGGGAATGCCTCAAAAACGCTCTGCACAGGCGGTACGTAGCTTACCTACCAGAATAGACCTCTCAGTTTATGCCCCCTCGGTGATGGATCAGGGCGAATTGGGCACCTGTGTGGGGGTGTCGGTAGGATATTACATGCGCACCATACTGGAAGCACAACGTAGAAGATTGACTAAAAAAATTGAGATTGATAAACTACGGTTTTCGCCGTCTTTTCTCTACAACAGCATCAAACCGCTTACTGACAATACCTGCATGCTCGGAGCCGACATTGCCCAGGCGTTGGAATATCTCAAACAAAACGGTTTGCCCAAACTGTCTGAACAACCCTATCCTTATTGTGCCCCCAACAAGCCGATAGCGCTCAAAAACGATTCTAAAATTTTGGATTATGTCAAACTATTTGGCATCACCGATCGCGAAGAAAACGTAGTAGTTACTACTAAGAAAGCCCTTTCGGAGCTTTCTCCCGTTGTAGTAGGCATCCAAACTACCTCTTCATTCAACGACTTATCGCTCAGAAATACCTTTTTTTCGCGCGGGATGGCATTTTTTGGGTCTTCAACAGCCCAGGCCCAAATCAGTCAGTGGAAACCTGCCACCAATGCTTCTACCACCCTGAGCTACGGCCACGCCCTGTGTGTGATAGGCTACGACGACAAAAAATTCGGTGGTGCATTCAGATTGGTCAATAGTTGGGGTGACTCTTGGGGCGAGAGCGGCTACTTTTGGATGACCTACACCGACTACAAAAAGTATGTAAAGTATGGCTATCAGGCTTACATAGAACCACTTAATGTCGCACAAAATGCACTTTCAGTCGATTTGACAATTTCGGTGGGGACCTTTGTAACGGGCACCCAAGAAGAAGTAGTGCGCGCTAATGCCAACGCCAAACTCACGGCCTACACCTTCAAAAAACCGCAGCGGACGGGTACACCTTATAAATTTAGCGCCAACGTATCAAAACAGACTTACGTCTATATGATAGCCGCCAATGCCACCGAAAACATCACCACCAAACTATTTCCCAACAATAATTTTAGCCCCCTCATCGGAACCAATACCAAGTTGGACTTGCCCAGCGACGAACTTCTCACCCTCATCGACCCCAAAGGGACAGAGTATTGGTTATTTTTGTTTTCAGAAAAAGCCATTGACATAGATGGCTACGTAAAGAAAATCAACGAAGGAAAAGGCCCATTTCCCGATCGTATCATTGAGACTTTTGGCGATACGCTATTGCCTTACCAACAAGTCAATTACAAAGAAAAGAAAATGGGCTTTTTCTTAAAAAACCAGCAACGAGGGCGCATTGTGCCGCTGTTGGTGAGCATGAATCACATCTAATTGATTATTTTTTCATGCGCGAGCCAAGTAAGTAGCCAATGATAATACCAATCACTAAGCCAATACCAACCGACAGCATATCAATACCAGAGCTTGTCTGGGGAGCGGTATCGATAGGCACTTGGGCCGATGCAAAAACACCGACAAATAACAAAAGAAAGGTGAAGGCAAGAGCGCTTTTCATTAGGTAAGAGAGGTTTAAAGGTTAAAAAAATCAACCAAATATAACAGAAATGTATTATTTTAAATTATTGGCAGCTTCACTATAAACGTCGTCCCTTCGCCCTCTACACTCTCTACCTCAATCGTTCCGCCGTGCCCCTTCGTCACAATATCATAGGCCAAACTTAGCCCCAAACCCGTGCCTTCGCCCGTGGGTTTGGTGGTAAAGAAGGGTTGGAAGATTTTGGATTTAATGTTGTCGGGGATACCCATGCCATTGTCAGTTACACTGATTTTGATTTGGTTATCAGCCCTTTTGGTCGTCACTGTTACTTTGGGTTGATAGTCCGAATCGCCTTGTTTTTTTTGTTCATTGACAGCGTA
>JAIXPV010000057.1 GCA_027486105.1 Runella sp.
CGCTTCCAAAAGCATCGGAACCGCAATCCCCCCCGTAGAGTTGACGGCATCAACGGCAATTTTAAAGTTTTTGGCAACGATAGCGGCTTTATCTACCAACGGTAACGCCAAAATCATTTCGATATGTTTCTGAAAGTAGGAGTTATCTATCCGATAAGAACCCAGTTTGCGGACTTCCACAAAATCAAAATCTTCGCTTTCGGCCAAGGAAAGCACTTCCGCACCGTCTTGTCCCGAAATAAATTCACCTTTGTCATTCAACAGCTTCAGGGCATTCCACTGAATGGGATTATGGCTAGCCGTCAGGATAATTCCCCCCGCTGCGTGTTCAAGCGTTACCGCAATTTCAACCGTTGGAGTGGTTGAAAGCCCCAGATCAATTACTTCAAAGCCTATTCCCTGCAATGTAGAAGCCACTAGTTTGGCCACCATCTCACCCGAAAGCCTCGCATCACGACCGATTACAATTTTTATATTAGCGGGATTTTTGCGTTTTAGCCATGTTCCAAAAGCTGCTGAAAATTTAACAACATCAATTGGCGTAAGGGAATCTCCCGTTTTCCCCCCAATCGTGCCACGAATACCGGATATAGATTTTATTAATGCCACTTGTTTTTTTAGCTTTTTAACAATTTGAAAACCGTTTCAAAAGTAGCAAAATTTAGGCACAATCGACTTAATGTTGTAAAATTGCCCTACTTTTACAATGTGTGGCTACGGAGGAGAATAGAAAGTTATACCTGTTCGAATCAGTATACTATTCTATTACAATGCTGTCCACCATTTTTTTTCTCCCCGAAAATCTATTAGTTAGTACTTTATTAACATCTAACTTATAAAACAATTATGCGTAAGTGGTTATTCCTCATCATCTTCCTCGTCATTGTAGGCGGCATTTTGTACTATATCTCTTTTGGTTCTTTCAGTGAGGGAACAAGAGTAGGCTCGCTGGTTAAGCTCAGTCGCCGCGGGTATGTATTCAAAACCCACGAAGGGCAACTGATGGTGGGTGGAATGTCGGACGGTACTGGAACCTTTAATTCTACTACCTGGGATTTTTCGGTGCATGATAGTAATAAACAGGCCATCGAAGCGCTTAATCTTTCCCAAAGAACCGGACAGCGAGTATCACTCCACTACGAGGAGAAGTTTTTTCAACTTCCTTGGAACGGCGACACCAAATACTTTGTGATCTCGGTTGAATTAATTCCGCCTCAAAATTATCAGCGTCCAGTTGCGCCAGTACCTGCCCCTCAAACACCTGCAGATACAAGCAAAGCACTATAATCGCACTGCCCCTTGGACAATGCCCTTTTAAACATGCGTCTTCATTGGTTTAGTATATTCATATTAGTGGCAGCCAGTCTGGTGCTAGTTCATTATTTGCCATTTTGGAAAGATGTCGAGTTTGGTGATGAAACTACCTACCTCGGGTCTGGTCTTTCGTTTTCCATACCGTTTAAAGGCGGCGCCCAATGGGGGCCGCTTTATGCAGGATGGTATGCATTTTGGCATTTTTTTATTCCAAACAGTCTAGATTTATACTATTTTAACTGGGCGCTTTTGAGCGTTTTGGCTGGCATTACCGTTTTTGTTTTTGTGCGTTCTTTGGGTCTATCTTTGGCTGCAGCCACGTGGATTGCTGTATTGTTTTTATTTTCTGACCAAAACGTACCCCTCAACCCCAAAATTTCTATTGCGCCTTTTTGTCTAATTTTGGGCGTATTGACCCTGATTCATTTGCAATCTTGGTCCAATTCGCGCCGTTTTTTGGTCATCAGTTTGGCGGGGTTATTGTGCGCTTACTGCCGACCTGAGTTTTACCTATCCTTTTTATTGGCCCTCTTTATGGCCATTTTTTGGGTATGGAAAGAAAAAGGCATTCTTCAACCCACCCTCATGGGTTGGGCTGGGGTATTTTTTATCCTTGTCATTGGCCTTCATTTACTCTTTGGGAATCCTCTTTTTACGGGCGATAACAATCGTAGTACAGTAGCATTTCAACAGCACTTCGTTGTCAATTATTCGGCTTGGATGAATCAGCCTGAGCCAACCACTATTGAGGCCCAACTGCAACTTTTTCATAAGGTAATGGGCGAAAATGTTCATACCTTAGCGGATGCCTTTAGAATACAGCCACAATGGACCTTCAAGCATATTACGACGAATATCGTCCATACAGTTAGCGCTAACCTGACCAATGGAGTCAGTATATTTTACCAAACCTTGTTTCGGGGGTGGTATTCTCCGTGGCGAATAGCCTTTGCTGCGGGTATTGTCGTGGCATTTTTACTTTTAATAGACTACAAAACAACAAGACACAATTTTCGTAAAAAACGGGTTGATTGGTGGGGGGGGATCGCCATGATTACGTTGCTTATTCCTACGTTGATTGCTACGGTGTTTATTTATCCCCGCACTCATTACTTAATTTTTCATTTAGTGCTGGTCCTGTGGGCAATGGCTTATTTACTGAACCGTTTATCTTTTCGTGAGGTCAAAATTCTACAACCTTTCTCTGCGGCTTTCCTAGCGTTGCTGGTTTTATCCATTTTTGTAACAATCCGCGTTCCTGAGTATCACCGTAAAACCCCTACACCGACCGCCGACAATGTTCGGTTCATCACCCAATTAAACCCCAAAGAGCGTCTCCGAGTGTTGGAACGAGACTGGTATCGGGTTTTTTTGAAAAAAGATTCCGACTGGATACACGTGGAAGAATATACGGATGGCGATTTTGCCAAATTTGTCCGGGACAAAAACATTAATTTTATTTTGATGACCCAAGATATGCAAAGTTATTTTGGCAAGGATGCGGGTTTTGCCTCGTTCTTAAAACAATATAAATCAGAGGGTTTTGTTAAATTGCCAACAAATTCGGAAGGCGCTTATTTATTCATCAAACAATCACTCTTATAATGAAGTTTTTACTGCTACTTTTTGCCTTTGTTACCACTTCTCCGCTGTTTGCCCAATCAGAATGGGTAAAAGAAAATTACGCTAAAGTTGAGTATGACATCGCAATGCGCGACGGAACCAAGCTGCATACCATCGTCTACTCACCCAAGGATGCCTCTGCCTCCAAAACGTACCCGTTTTTAATGCAACGTACCTGTTATAGCGTGGCACCGTATGGTGAAGGCAAATTTCCAGGGCAATTGGGGCCCAATAAATTTTTGATGCAGGATAAGTACATTTTTGTCTATCAAGATGTTCGCGGGCGTTATATGAGCGAAGGCACTTGGACAAATATGACGCCACAGATTCCCAACAAAACCACCAAAGAACAGGTAGACGAATCTTCTGACACCTATGACACCATCGAATGGCTCCTAAAAAATATCCCAAATCACAACGGACGAGTAGGACAATGGGGTATCAGCTATCCTGGATTCTATACCGTTGCAGGAGCTTTGAGCCAACATCCTGCCCTGAAAGCATCCTCGCCGCAAGCCCCCGTCTCTGATTTCTTTTTCGATGATTTTCACCACAACGGGGCCTTTACACAAGGTTATTTTTTAACGTTTCCAGTATTTGGTATTCAGCACCCCAAACCCACTACCGACAATTGGTGGCTTCCAGGATTAATCAATGCCAAAACCCAAGATGGCTATCAGTTTAACCTTGACTTGGGGCCACTCAAAAATTTTGATGCTTACTACAAAGACAATTTCTTTTGGCAAGAGCACAAAGACCATCCCAACTACGACGAATTTTGGCAAAAACGTAGCATTATCCCCCACCTTAAAAACGTAAAACACGCGGTGATGACGGTGGGCGGTTGGTTTGATGCCGAAGACCTTTATGGGCCTTTGACGGTGTACAAAACCCTCGAACGCAATAACCCTGGCACCTACAACACGCTCGTGATGGGCCCGTTTGGCCACGGCCGCTGGTCGCAAGAAACAGGGCATACGCTACACAGTAATGTTTACTTCGGCGACAGTGTAGCAACTTTTTACCAACGCGAAATTGAGGCTAAATTCTTTCAACACTTTTTGAAAGGAGCTGGAGACGGCAAAACGGGGCTGCCTGATGCTTATTTGTTTAATACTGGTAAAAAATCTTGGGAAACGTTTAATAAATGGCCTGCCGCCAATGCCGAAAAGAAAATGTTGTATTTTCATGCC
>JAIXPV010000676.1 GCA_027486105.1 Runella sp.
AGCTGTGATGGCCGATTCTTTCATCACATCGCCCAGTTGCCCCGATAGGGTCAACCTACCTTTTCCGCGGCTTAGGCTAGATTCGATAAAGAGAATTTCGCCGCCTACGGATGTCCACGCCAAGCCTGTTTCCACACCAGCGGTATCTTTGTCTTGGTATAAAAAAAAAAAAAAAATCTCGGCACCCAACAGTTTTTCAACATGCTCGGCTTTGATAGGTTTGGGATATTCTTCTTCCAACGCAATGGATTTTGCCACTTTACGGACCAGCGCACCGATTTTTTGTTCCAAATTCCGAACCCCTGATTCGCGGGTGTAATGCTCAATGATTTTTATGATGGCCTTGTCTTCCACGCTAAATGCCTTGGTTTCTAAGCCGTGGTCTTTGCGTTGTTTTGGTACAAGATATTTCTTGGCAATTTGCAATTTCTCTTCTACCGTGTAACCCGTCAACTCGATGATTTCCATACGGTCGCGCAGGGCGGGGTGTATGGTTTCGAGGGAGTTGGCCGTGGCCACAAACAATACTTTGGAAAGGTCGTATTCAACCTCTAAGTAGTTGTCAGCGAAAGCATTGTTTTGTTCAGGGTCAAGCACTTCGAGCAAAGCCGACGCTGGGTCACCTCTAAAATCTGACCCAACTTTGTCAATTTCGTCGAGAATAAAAACGGGATTGGATGAGCCCGATTTTTTGATATTCTGGATAACCTTTCCGGGCATGGCTCCGATGTAGGTTTTACGGTGTCCGCGAATTTCGGCTTCGTCGTGCAAACCGCCCAACGCCATCCGAATATACTTGCGTCCGAGTGCTTTGGCTACAGATTTTCCGAGCGAGGTCTTCCCAACCCCAGGAGGGCCATAAAGGCACAAAATAGGCGCTTTTAAGCTGTTTTTTAACTTCAAAACGGCAAGATATTCGATGATACGCTCTTTTACTTTTTCGAGTCCGAAGTGGTCGGAATCGAGTACTTTTTGGGCACGTTTAAGGTCAAAATTGTCTTTCGTAAATTCTCCCCAAGGCAAGTCTACCATCAACTCTAAGTAATTGAGTGTGACGGGGTAGTCGGGAGCCATTGGGTTGATTCGCTGGAGTTTCTGAGATTCTTTCTCAAAATGTTTTTTGACCGATTCTGGCCATTTTTTCTTGGCGGCCCTTAGGCGAATATCTTCCAGCTCTCGCTCGGGTGTTTCCATGCCAAGCTCGTCTTGTAATACTTTTATTTGTTGCCGTAAGAAATAATCACGTTGTTGTTGATCAATGTCAGAACTCGCCTTCGACTGAATGTCGCGTTTGAGTTCAAGCATTTGGATTTCGCGCATCATCAATTCCAACAATTTGGTGGCTTGCTCGGGTATCGTTGGTTTTTCGAGTAAATCCTGCTTATCAGACACCTCGGCGTTGAGATTGGAAGACAGAAAATGCGTCAAAAAAGTAGGACTTTCGATATTGTCGAGTGCAATGCGGGCCTCTTGCGGAATATCAGGGTTGAGCCTTAAAATTTTATGGGCCGAATCGCGCAGCGATTGAATCAGTGCTTTAGACTCTTTCTTGTTTTGATTAGGAAAAAAATCTTCAATGGGGCTTACTTTCGCAATCATGTAAGGGTCTTCGCGCACGTAATCTTTCACACGAAAACGTTGACGTCCTTGTAAAATAATGGTGGTATTCCCATCGGGGAGGGTAATCATTTTGATGATGTAACCCATGGTGCCGATGCCAAACAAATCGCTGCTGGTGGGTTCGGCTTTGTCTTGGTTTTGCTGCGCAATGACGCCAATGATGCGGTCACCTTTGTAAGCTTTTTTTACTAATCGAATGGATTTCTGCCGCCCAACCGTGACAGGAATGACCATTCCTGGAAACAATACGGTGTTGCGCAAGGGTAAAATCGGCAACTCTTCTGGCATTTCGATGGGTTCATCATCGCCGTCAGGACTGCCAAGGGGTAAGATTTCAAGACTGTCTAAATCAGACTCGGCTAACATTAATCGTGTATATAATTCGTTTGGGTCGAGATTCATAGGGCAGGCTGTCAATTTGACAGTAAAGTTTGGAAAATTAAATATATGAAAATTTCTTGTAAAGAAAGGAGATGCTCCCAGTGATAAATTAAAATGAATGAATATCTCTAAGTAGGAAGAAATATAAATAGATGATCCGGGAGTTGGGTGGCTCTGAATAGAGTGGAATAACGCTCAAGTTGTTGTAATAAGATTGGTGAAAGACTAATGTTATAAGAGATGACAAAGGTAAGCATTACTTTCTTAAAATGGGTGCTTCTTCCAAAAAGTGCAAAACAGCGTACCTTCTTATTGATTTTTATATCTTTTAACTGAAAAAATCATGCCACTCTTTTAAGGTACGAGTGTGTAATATTAGCATTTGGCTGTTAAATATTGACTAGAAGGCCCTCCTAAATAAAGTCATAGGAATGATAGGAGAGTACTAGGTGATTGAAAAAACAAAAGCCCTCAAGATGAATGAGGGCTTTTGTGTAAAACTGTATCGGGAAATGATAATTGATTACATCATACCGCCCATACCGCCGCCGTGTCCGTGGCCGCCTGCGCCTGCACCAGCATTTTCTTCTGGTTCGTCAGCGATAACACATTCGGTTGTCAACAACAGACCTGCGATTGAGGCTGCGTTTTCCAAAGCCAAACGGGTTACTTTCTTGGGGTCAATGATACCCGCTGCGAATAAGTCTTCGTAGGTATCATTTTTGGCGTTGTAGCCAAATCCACCTGTGGTTTCTTTCACTTTATTGATAACCACTGAAGCCTCACCACCGGCGTTTGCCACGATGGTCCGAAGCGGTGATTCCAACGCCTGACGGATGATATTGATACCCGTAGTTTCGTCTTCGTTAATACCTTGGAGGTTATCCAATGCGTCGATAGCACGGATAAGTGCTACACCACCACCAGTCACGATACCTTCTTCGATGGCAGCGCGGGTTGCGTGGAGGGCGTCATCAACGCGGTCTTTTTTCTCTTTCATTTCTACTTCAGTAGCAGCACCGATGTAAAGAATCGCTACCCCGCCTGACAATTTAGCCAAACGCTCCTGCAATTTCTCGCGGTCATAATCTGAAGTTGTATTTTCGATTTGTGATTTGATTTGGTTAACGCGCGCTTTGATTTGCTCAGCATCGCCCGAACCGTTCACAATCGTTGTGTTATCTTTGTCAATGATGATTTTTTCGCAGTGACCCAAGTATTGAAGGTCAGCGTTTTCCAATTTGAAGCCGCGCTCTTCGGCAATTACTGTACCACCTGTCAGGATAGCGATGTCTTCCAACATAGCCTTACGACGGTCGCCAAAGCCTGGAGCTTTCACGGCACATACTTTCAATGCACCACGGATTTTGTTCACAACCAACGTAGCCAGGGCTTCGCCGTCAACATCTTCAGCGATGATCAACAACGGACGACCTGTTTGTGCTACGCCTTCCAATACAGGAAGTAATTCTTTCATTGAAGAAACTTTCTTTTCAGAAATTAAAATGAAAGGTTTCTCCATTTCGGCTTCCATTTTCTCCGCGTTGGTCACGAAGTATGGAGAAAGATAACCACGGTCAAACTGCATACCTTCTACCGTTTTAACTTCGGTTTCGGTTCCGCGTGCTTCTTCTACCGTAATTACGCCTTCAGTACCTACTTTTTTCAT
>JAIXPV010000585.1 GCA_027486105.1 Runella sp.
ATTTAAGCCCAACGTCATGATTCGCTGCATAGGGTACTCAATTGCCGCCGATTGAATGGATTCGGGATCCAGAGGCTTACGCATTTTGGTATATTCCCAGAGGTTCATGCCCGTAGCAAACACCTGTGCTCTGCCCATGCCGATTCTCTTGATTAGGTTTTGCGGCAGGTCGTAGCTAAACGTGATGTTTTTCAAACGGATGTAAGAAGCACTTTGCAGATACCGCGACTGTACCTGCACGTTTTTCTTGTCGTTGGTTGAAATGTGCGCGGCGGGGAAATACGCGTCGCGGTTGTCTTCACGCCAGGTGTCGGTGATGTAATAACGCTCTACGTGACCTGCATTGAACGGGAAAAACCACGTCCAGTTGTCGGAAGTAGGCCAGTGGTCTTTTTTGCCGATTCCCTGAAAGAATAATCCCAATCGGAAGTTTTTGTAACTAATACCGCTGTTGATACCAAAGCTATAGCGAGGTGTAGAATTACCAATAATTTTGCGGTCGCCAGGGTTGCCCACGGTGTTGTTACCGAGGGTGATGTTGCCATCGCCGTTGATATCAGCGTACTGAATATCGCCCGCTCTCCAGTTGTTACCGATGTTGGTTTGTTTGGGCGCTTTGGCCACGTCGTCGGCGGTTTGGAAAATTCCTACGGTTTCAAATCCCCAAATTTCACCCAATTGCTGTCCTACTCGGTAGTTATTGATGGCGCCTGTGGGGTTGTTGAATTTAGTGATTTCGGCCGTCCAGTCAGAAAGGGCTAGGGTTACGTCATAGTTCCAGTCTTTTTTGATACGGTCACGCCATGTCATAGACAGTTCCCAGCCTTTGGTGCGTAGGTCGGCGGCGTTTTCCTGTGGGGCGTTGGTACCTAAGATAGCCGGATAGGTCACGTTCATCAGCATGTCTTTGGTATCTCGTGTGAAGAGGTCAAAAGAAGCATCTAAACGGCCTTTCAGCATGGTAAAATCAAGACCAATGTTTTTGGAAACTACCGTTTCCCAAGTTAGGCTGGGGCTTACCAAACCCGCCGCCGTTACCACAGGGATGGTACCTGTACCAAAGATGTAGGGTGATTGACCCGTTCCCATGGTAGAAACGTAGGGGTAAAAGTTGTTGCCCAACAGCTGATTGCCCAGTGTTCCGTACGAAGCCCGAATTTTCAGATTGTCCAACCATTTGCTGGTCCCCGCCATGAAGTTTTCATTGCTAATACGCCATCCTGCCGAGAAAGAGGGGAAAAAGCCAAAACGGCTGTCTTGCGGAAAGCGTGAGGTGCCATCGTAGCGCCCGTTCAGTTCAATCAAATACCGCTCGCGGTAGTTATAATTTAGGCGGTAAAAAGCCCCGCGCAAAGCCACATGCGACTTGCTACCGAAGGTTTGTTGAACCCCCGTAGTGGCGTTTAGGTCAGTAACCAGCGGCGTGATAAGCCCTCGGGCCTGTGCGCCCGCAAAGCGGTTTTGGCCGCGTTCTTGGTTGAAACCCACCATCGCGGTCATGTTGTGGTTTACTGAAAGCGGTAGTTTATATTCCGCAAAAGCGTTGAAAACGTAGTATTGATTGTACGTATTTTCGTTACGAATCCAGTCATCACCACTAAAGCCGTTGCTTATTAGGTTGGCAGCCAACAAGTTGGCGTCCACAATTTCAATTTTGCTTTGTACATCTTGGTACATGCGATTGAAAATGTTGTACGAGAAATCTGAACGGATTTTTAGGCCTTTTAGCGGCGTAAGGGTTACACCTTGGGTCAACCAGATGTCGTTGTTGGTATAAGTGGTGCGGCCCCCGTCTTTTAGGTATGGGAAGAAGTTGGTGCCGCCGAAATATTTATCGATATAGGGGGCGTACTTCTCCCGGTCGCCTTGTGTTACATAAAATGGTAAATCTGGAAATTGAATCGGCATGATGGGCGGAACACGCGCCAGCGAGTTGATGTTTACGTCCCAGTTGTAGAAGTGGGGTTTATTGCTGTTCTCAGAGTTAAAAACCACTTTTTCGTCCAAACTCAACCAGTCATTCACTTTAAAATCAGCTTTTACTAAGATGTTATAGCGTTTGAAGGTCTCATTTTTGGATTTTTCTTTCAGATAACCATCCTTGCTGAAATATCCTAACGAGACAAAAAATTTCGATTTGTCAGAACCACCCGAAACCGATAAATCCGATTGGTTGGTCGGGGCGTAGTCTGTCATGATTTGGTTTTGATAGTCATTAAAACCGTAGTAACGAAGCGCTCCGTTGACTACTTTCCATTGGGGAGCCGTGGCGGGATTTTCAGAATAGGCTTTAGTACCTGCCACCATGTCGGCGTCGTAGGAAGGTACGCCACTGGTACGGATATTGGCTGCATTACGGGCCTGTACAAACTCGTAAGGGTCGGTTACAACATCCATGTTAAAGATAGGCTTGGCCAACGACGTCTGTGTGCCGAAATTGACCGTCACTTTGCCACTTTTACCGCTTTTGGTGGTCACTAAAACTACCCCAAACGCCGCCCGTGCGCCATAAACGGCCGCGGCAGAGGCATCTTTCAGTACGCTGATACTTTCAATGTCGTTGGGGTTAATCCGGTTCAAATCCATCGGTACGTTGTCGACCAAAACAAGTGGTGAGCCACCGTTGATAGATTCATAGCCACGGATGTTAAACGTTACAGCGGCGGCAGGGTCACCGTTACGAACGTTGACGTTTAGGTTGGGAATCACCCCTTGCATACCTTCCCCTGCGTTGGCAATGGGGCGATTCATGAGGCGCTTGCTGTCGGCGGTTCCGACGGCTCCCGTTAGGTTTACTTTTTCCTGTACGCCATACCCAACCACCACGACTTCTTCGAGGGCTTTGGTGTCGATTTCCAGGGAAAGGTTGACGACCGAACGGCCTGCTACCGCTATTTCCTGCTTCAAGTAGCCGATAAAACTCACCACGAGCGTTGTATTATTGCTGTTGGGTACTTTGAGGGTGTATTTTCCCGTATTGTCGGTGGTAGTTCCTTGGTTGGTTCCTTTTACAAGGATGCTGACGCCGGGCAGACCTTCGCCGTTTTCAGCCGCCGTGATTTGTCCCGAAATGCTTTGGCTTCGGGCTACACTCGCCAGGCAAAATATCCCTAAAATACTGCCAAAAAGCGTATTCCGGGCAATTTGCCAACATACGTGTAATTGTTTT
This sequence comes from Runella sp., assembly GCA_027486105.1. GTDB lineage: Bacteria > Bacteroidota > Bacteroidia > Cytophagales > Spirosomataceae > Runella. The sequence continues at coordinate 3,170 of JAIXPV010000585.1, forward strand.
TTCATTAGTTAAGTTGTTTTAAGTGAAATTATTAAGAAAAGGTAAGCGTACGCGACGACATGAGTGGCGGCTGACACCCAGAAAGTGCAGGTGTGGGTTCTCTTACATTTTGTGTGCAGAATGTATGGACCTTTCTAATTTAATTAAGCAGAGATATTGGGTTGATTTTAATAAAACTCTCACTTTGTATTGGAGAAAGGGGCTGCGCCACACCTGAATGCCAGAGATTGTGATTTGGGTAAAAGGTTTAGGGTTAAAGTACTTATTTTAGAACAACTATCAAAAGGGTATTTATTAAAAAAGTACAATAGTGGTATGTGGAGAGACTTCGAAAGGAAATAAACTTGATTTTGTTTTAAAAGGAGTTTGTATCCTTTTCTACCCATAAAAATACGGGTAAATTGCTATTTATAAATAAAAAAAGACAATATAGCGGCTTTGTTTTTCGAGTTAATTTGATGCAAACGTAACCGCAAACGTTTGCATTTTAATTTTGTTTAATTTAAAAAACTTAAAAAAATTAAAATGCTCTTTGTTTATCAAAAATTACATCAACCAACGTATATTCATCTTTGAAGGTGGGATATAAAAAAAATCTATTTTTCAGGGATGCAATAGCTTCGGAATGCCGTTAAATTAGCGTTAGGAGGTTTTTTCCAGCAATTTGGGGTTTGCAACGACTTTTTTCAAATAAGTAAATAGTTTTCCGCCGTGAGAGGCATCTACCACGCGGTGGTCGAGGGCGGCACCGAGGGTGAGGATGGTACGCGGAACAATCTCGTTGTTGACCACCCAAGGCTTTTTGGAGATACCACCCATGATGAGCACAAAAGAAACATTGGCTGACGGAAACAGCGCAGGGTAGCCAATATCCAGCCCGAGACTGCCGATGTTGGACAGAAAAAACGCCCCGAAGTGATTGGCCGACAGGTTCAGGAACGGAATCGTAAAGCCCAAATGCACAGTGAGGTATTTGATAAATTGATACACCATTCCGCGTAACGGCCATGGAATATGCGCCAACGAATCTTTCATGGCTTTCGAAGTATCTGATCCTTTTTGGGCGGCTTGGATTTCTTTGCGGAGGTATTCGACGAGTTCGGCCAGGGTGTAGGTGTCGATGTTGTTCATTTTGACCGAACCCATTTCACCGTCGTGGCGCAGTACGCTTACCGTAGCGTCTATGTGAGGGTGGGTGTAGATGTTGCCTCGTTTGAGGTAGGTATTGAATTCGGGCACCTCTTCTTTGATGGCGCGGGCTGTTGCCAACAGGAAAAAATGGGTAAGTGTGGCCTTGACACCTGCTTTGCGCTGGGCCTGAATGTAGCGTTCTAACTCCGTGATGTCGATTTCGACCGAGCCAAAAATCTTAGAATCAATGGGTTTTTTATAAATCGTGGAGGCGGTTTTGCGCCATGTTGTATTGAAAGTTTCCGAAGGGTTCATGGAGTATTAAGACATCTTCGGCGTTAATTTAACCACAATTTTTATTTCTCCCGTTTGATTTGGCAAACGTAGCATTAGACGACTGTTGCCCGTATTCAATTTTTCGGGGGCTTTTTGCGTCGCTGATTCTACCCTAAATTCTACTCCTACGGGAGCGATGATTTCAGCTTCTAGGATGCGAGTAGTGATGGTAGAATTGCGTAAAATGGCTTTGCCACCTTTCAAAAGCTCAATTTGATTGGCGGTTGTCATGCCCCAAGCCACTTCGGTATTTTTAGATAAGGTGTGCGTATCTTCGATTAAAAATGCTTGTCGGGCGTCAATCATGCTGATTTTCCGGATGCTTTTAGACGAAAAATCGCGGTAGGCTTCCGTCAAATCAAGCACTGCAAATGGGGTTGAGGTGTTTAGATTGGTTTCGATAAAATTTGCTTTGGCCAGCTCATATTGGTTTTTATTACCCAATAGTGGCACGTTGTGACTGAACGAATTGAGGCGATAGTACGCCCAGCGCTGGCCGCCCA
>JAIXPV010000252.1 GCA_027486105.1 Runella sp.
CGGAAGCATCCAAATCATGGGGCTGATGAGGTACAAAGCAGCAAATAGAAAGGCCACTTTTCGGGCCGATTTGGGGCTATCGACACTGGTGTAGCGTTGCACAAACGTCCAGTTTCCGCCAATGTAGGCAATGTGATAGAGCACAAAAGCCATGACAAAACCTAAGGTGTATTCTCCGTGCAGTAAGTTGAAAAAATCGTCTGGTACACTTTGGGTAAACTTCTCAAAACCACCCACTTGGACCAACGAAAGCGGCAACAGAATAAACACCGCCGCCGTCAGAATAACAAACTGAAGAATATCGGTAACCATCACAGCCCACAATCCACCCACGGCAGTATAAGCTATCATAAAAAGGCCTAGCACAATCGTGGATTCAACCAACGGAAATCCCAGCGAAATGCTCACCAGTTTGGCCACTGGATACAAAACTGAGCCTTTGATAAATACCGAAACCAACGTAAAAATGCCGATATAGGTTTTCTGAACGCGTTCGCCGAGACGTTCGCGAATAAATTCTGCGGCTGTCAGGTTGCCCGTAGCCCGCCAACGAGGGGCCAAAAACAGGCCTGTCACGATGGCTCCCAAGCACATAGTCCACTGAATCGTAACCGCTACCCAGCCGTGTTTGTACGCAATAGAACCCCACGCCACGAAGGTACCAGCCGAGAAAAAAGACATAAAAAGCGACAATCCCCCAATAAACCACGGCACGGCCTCGCCTCCCGCAAAGAAGGATTTAAGGTTGCGGCCCGTTCGGGCAAACAACATGCCGATGGCCAGCACAAAGGCCGAGAAGATGAAGATGACGGCGGTATCAATGGTTGAGTTCAAAACGGTTTTGCTTAATTTTGTAAAAAAATAAATTTGTGAACTACCCGAGTTATTTATTTTATTCAAATCAAAATTCTACTGAATTCTTCTTTGAAAGTATTGGTTCAAAAGGGATTATAAACAAAGTCATTGCTTTTCAGGAAACATCTTTTACAGGTATTTATAATCTTGCTTTGGGCGATGTAAATCCTTTAACGAATGAGATTGATGATTCCGTAGTAACAGACAATGGTGATACAGAAAAGATTTTAGCGACAATTTTTCAAATTGTGAACCATTATTTTTCTTTATTTCCGCATCATCAAATTTATTTTTCTGGTAATTCACCGGCTCGTAATCGTCTTTACAGAATTGCAATTAACCATAGTTTTCGTGAACTTGATTTAGCTTTTGAAATGTTTGGCGTGATGAATAACGAATTAGAACCTTTTGTTTCAAACCGTCCATATCAAGCTTTCTTGATTAGAAAAAAATAATTCTTTAACTTTATTTTAAAATTTTCCATCCATGAAAGTCAAGACCACTCCAAAAATTGAAAAAAGAACATTGGCTGCTCTCACCTCAAAAGATGGGAAAGCTCCATTTTCTGATAAATTGGCAAAGGCCAATGAAATTCTTGCTAAAACAGACCTGTCTGTCTTAAAGCGGAAATAATTCTTCCTGCTCCGAAAGTTTGTAATCTTTCTGGCTCATTTCTCAATTGTCATTACCTCAAACCCAACGGCCGGAAGGTGTTTCTTCATTGACTTTCCTTTTACCGTTACCTGAAAATCAGTAGCCTGCGCGCGATTATTCAGCAATATCACAAAGACTTTATCCTTCTTTTCCGATTCCGCCAAAATGTAATCAATCGTCGGGTCGTCTACTTTTACCAAATCTTCATTTACGATAAGATTGGCTTTTTCACCGTTGATTGTTCCGGCGGCAAAACCGTAGCTTTGATGCGGCCCCACTTTGGGTGTTACAAATCCGCGCGGAAATGTCACCTGACCGTTGGAGCGCAGCTCGGCTTCGGCCATGAGGAAGTCGGTCAGCCAGCCAATCTGCCACCACGCATGGTGCGGATACGGCCCCGCACCGCGATTCATGGCGTTCCAGTAGTAAGAAGCTACGCTCGTTTTGGCATCCACAAAGGCATCGCGCCCCCACGCCACCGACCGCGCCATGTCGGCAAAAATGGGTTCTTTTGTTAGTTGATACATCCGAATAAACAGCCCCGCATGGCTCGCCAGTTGAATCGGGCCGTGCGTATTGGAGGAGCCAAAAATACCGCCGTGTTCAAAACTCAAACCCGCCTGCGAGATTTCCCAATCTTCGCGTTGCGCACCGTTGACGGTTTTGAGGGTACGGTTCGGAATAGGATGCGTATAAATCGACGTCGTATAGAATTTGGCCGCCTTAATGGCTGCATTTTTGTAATTGACATCTTTTGTAATATCGTACAAATCCAGCAGCGCCTGCGCCGACTGTGCCGTGGCAAAATCGGGGGCGTAGCGGGCATCACCGCAGACACCCAAAAAACCGCCCGTTTCCACGGCATTTTTCACCAACCAATCGGCCCCTTTTTGGGCCGCAACCAAGTACTTCGGGTCTTTCAGAATGCGATACGCCACCAACAAACCATAAAACGTTGGACGAACATCCTGAATATCTTTGAAGGCTTCCTGCTCGGTTTTGCGGTCGTAGGCAACGGCCCAGCTTCCGTTGGGCTTTTGGTTTTTTAGCAACCAATCCGCTCCTGCACGCAACCGCTCTTTGAGGGGTTGATTGTGGGGTTCAAAGAGCAAAATATTACCAATGTCCAACATGGTATAATACGTCACCGCAATGGGTTCGACCACCTCACCCCACTCTTCGGTAAAGCGTTTTGATTTGGCCAGATAATATTGCCCCGCCAATGCACCCTTGAAAAAACCTTCGTCGGAAATTTGCTGAGTAACCTTGAAATTCAGCGCGTAAGGCAATACATTTTTGATCAACAGACTGTCGTTGGTAGCCTTGGCCAACATCCACATCGCACCGTAGTCGGAGTTTTTCATGGCGTCTTTATTGGAACCAACCACACCACCCAGATACGATTGTGCGCCTATTTTCAGCCCTTGGTATTCTTCAACATTCCAAAGCGACGTTTTGGGGTCGGTTAGATAATGGTGCATTTTTTGGATGCGGTCGGTCAGCGATTGTTTGCTTTGGCGCAGCGACAGTGCTTCTTTGAGTTGAAAAATATCATAAGCAGCGTGGTTAACAGCCTTGAACCAATCGCCGTGAATCAGGCTGTAGCGAAACGAATAGATAATTACTTGGCCCGCTTTCAACTCAGATTTGGGCTCTCCTAGCACTGGATAATACAGCGTGGGTGAGAGTTGGGACCTGCGGTTTTTGTGCGACAAACCAATATTCCAAATCTGATGGGTATTTTGGTCTTTTTCCCACGGGTCGCGGCACAATGTGGGGTCAGGAATGACCGAAATCGTAATGCCGTTTTGGGTCGTAACCAATGGACTCA
>JAIXPV010000111.1 GCA_027486105.1 Runella sp.
AATAATTGACCACCGAATTTAACAGCGATTCGCCGCTCCTGTCATTGGCTGAAGTTGTCAATCCCACTGTCAAGGTACGCCCTATTTTACCAAAACGGTGCCTCCACAAAATACTGTTTCCGAAATTATAGCCATTGTTTTTTGATTCTTTTTCGGTTTGGGTTTGACTAATACGAAGCGCATTAATACTATTCCCCCCCAACAAATTACTGTAGGCGGTATTGCCCTGAAAGCTGACTCTGGGCGTAATGATGAGCGAGTTTTTGGAATTGATGGTATATTCCAAGCGGGCGTTTAGGCGGTGGTTTTTGTTATTGTTTGACGAAAAATAATCTTCGTTATAAAGTTGCCCAGGCCCTTCGGTCGAGAAGAAAGTTCTTGCCAATTGGCTCTGGTTATTATTGCTGGCATCGTTGAAGAAATAACTACCCGACACTTTCCACTTTTTACCCCAATTGTCGGAGTAGTTCAGTCCAATAGCATTTGTTTTATTGATACCTCCTTGCTGCCCCGACAAAAAATTACCTGCCGAATTACCGCCGCCAAAGTTACCTCCGCCACCAAAGTTGCCGCCACCGCCACGATTACCGCCACCACGATTGCCACCACCTGGTGCCCCGCCACCGCCTGAGCCTCCCAATACGCCTAACAAATCTTCACTCGCAAAATTCTGCTGATTGACGTTATTAGACATTCCGATGACCGAAATACGGGTATCTTTCTTGAAATAATTGGTACTGCCTCCCACCATGTAGCGGTCGTCGGTGCCGTAGCCAGCGTATATTTTCCCAAACTGCCCATTGTTACGATCTGAGCGCGTAACAACATTGATGGTTTTTACGGTTTGGCCATCATCAAAACCCGTGAACTGCGACTGGTCGCTGAGGCGGTCAAATACCTGAATTTTGTCAACCACCTCTGCAGGCAAATTTTTCAGGGCCAACGTGGCATCATCGCCAAAAAACTCGCGCCCGTCGACCGTCACTTTCTGCACATTCTCTCCCTGCGCTTTTACCTGTCCGTTTTCGATGGTGATATTGGGCATTTTTTCAATCAAATCCTGCGCGGTGGCGTCGCGGTTTGTTTTGAAAGCACTGGCGTTATAGACGGTTGTATCGCCTTTTTGAGCCACCCGTTCGGCTACTCCTTTGACCACCACATCTTTCAGAAGCTGGGCGTCGGGTTTTAATGAAATAATTCCCAAATCAGGAGCAGTACGTCGCAAATTAATGCGTTGGTCGTAGGCGGTATAGCCCACAAAGCTGATAAATAAGCGGTAGGTGGCCAGCGGCACCGATTTTATGGTAAATGCCCCAGCCGTATCAGCCACGACACCAAACTTAAGGGTAGAATCGGCGGCATTTATGAGCAGCACATTGGCCCCGATCAAGGGGGATTTGTCTCCTTGGTCTGCCACACGGCCCTTCACTTCTACTTGCTGAGCAAGCAGTTGGCTGGTGACTAAAAAAAACAACGAAACGATAGTAAAGCGAATGTATTGCATGGTGTGCTGTGTTGGGTTTGCCCGTTAGACAGATAAAATAGCACAAAGTTTAGCGATGCATTTGGCAAAAGCGATGAAAAGACAAAGAATACCGACGATTTGGGCCGTATTTACCGATTAAGTTCAATTTTATATTCAACAGCCCATCTCATTATTTTATGAATAATTCCTTATATTGAAGCACTATTTAACCCCTTTTTTATCCATGAACCGTCGCCATTTTTTTCAACAAGCTACCCTCGGAACTGCGGCATTGGCTTCCCCCGAAAGCCCGCTTTTAACTTCCACAAAAGACCTTAATCCGTTCAAGCTCGGCCTTTCGACCTACTCGTATTGGCATTTCAAAACCCCCAAAGTTGCCATCGAAACGGTCATCGACGAAGCCGCCCAGATGGAGATTGAAGGCGTGGATATTTTGCACCGCCAAATGGACAACGAAGACAACGCTTATCTTCAAAAACTCAAACGACACGCGTTTGTCAACGGGGTAGATTTGATTTGTCTTTCCATTCATCAAAGTTTTGTATCGCCCGATGCGGCCGAACGCCAGAAAAACATCGACCACACACTGCACTGCATCGAGCTGGCCTACAAAATGGGGATTCCGAGCATTCGGCTCAACTCAGGACGCTGGAATACCATCAAATCATTTGATGAACTCATGGCCAAACGCGGCGTTGAGCCTATCTTGCCCGGCTATACCGAAGACGACGGCTTCAAATGGTGCATCGACAGCATCGAAAAATGCCTCGCTAAAGCCGCCGAATGTGGCGTAATGTTGGCGTTGGAAAACCACTGGGGCCTTACCTCCACGCCCGAGGGCCTCCTGCGTATCCGCAAGGCCATTGATTCGCCGTGGTTGGGCGTACTATTGGATACTGGAAATTTTCTGGAAGACCCTTACACCAAACTCGAAAAAGTAGCCCCCGTAGCCAACTTTGTCCAAGCCAAGACTTACTACGGCGGTGGCGAGTGGTATACGTTGGATTTGGATTATAAACGCATTGTCAATATCCTACGCCAAGCCAACTACAAAGGGTACATTGCGCTGGAATTTGAAGGAAAAGAAGCCCCCGAAACGGGTGTTCGAAAAAGCGTGGCGATGTTGCGTGAGGCGATGAAAGCTTAACTCCAATCCCACACGACTACGTTCCATACGTCGGTGTAGTCTTCGTAGGTATAAATCGTGCGGAATCCTACGCGTTCATGCGCCCGCTGCGAACGCGTATTCCGCACGGCTACTTCCGTAACACAGAGTTCAAAATTAGGAGAAAAGTGCTCTTTGTGGGCAGTATATAAACCATCAAAAATCCCTTGCCCCCGGTACGATTCGGCAACACAAATTTGACCCATAACGTAAAAACGATAGTCGCCAATGCGCTTGCCCTGCCAATCTAGTTCGGCCACAATGTCAAACATCGGCACCAATTCTGGCACCAACTGACCGAACGTGCGCGGCATAACCAAAGCATAACCCGCTAAAGTATCGCCGTCTTTGGCAATGATTTGGGGTAGTGCATCATTCATTTGCTTCAGCACCTCAAATGAATGCTCAACGGTCGTAAACCCCTGATCTTGCTGGTAAGTAGCAGGGGTATTTTTATATAAATTTTGACGCTGAAGGGCCATGATTTGGCGGAGATCTTCGTCCGATTGTGCAGTCGTATAAGTGATGGGCATGCTATTATTTGTAACCCTGAAAAGCGCTATATTTAGCTCACAAAAGTAATAATAGGCTTTCAACAAGCCAAATAAAGGCTTTATCTTTGCTTGGCACGATTCAAACAAACAATTAACCACCAAAATGCTTACCACAGAGAAAAGGAGAAACAGAGAGGTTAGCTTTTCTCTGTGTTTCTCTTTCTCTCTGTGGTTAAAACAAATCAACAAATGAGAAAATCATTATTCTATCTCTTCTTAACCCTTTTCACTTCCACAACACTTTATGCCCAATATCCAATCCTCCCCGAGCGCGAACGAGCCCGTGTGATTGATGAGATTTTGGAAGACCGTCTTACCAACCTTCTACCCCAACTCATGCGGCGCGAAGGGATAGATATGTGGGTTATCATCTCGCGCGAATACAACGAAGACCCCGTCATGAAGACCATGCTGCCGAGTACGTGGCTATCGGCTCGCCGCCGTACCATCATGGTATTTTTTGACGCAGGGGGAAATAAACCGTTGGAAAAACTGGCCATTGCTCGCTACGATGTGGGAAACTTACTGAAAGGTGAATGGGACATCAACGTACAGCCCAATCAATGGTTGGCATTGGGCAAAGTGATTGAAGAGCGCAATCCCAAAAAAATCGCCCTCAATTATTCCAAAGATTACGGGCACGCCGACGGTTTGACCTATACCGAACAGAAGGAATTGATGGCGAATTTATCCGAAAAACAAAAAGCCAAAATCGTTTCTGCCGACCGTTTGGCGGTGGCTTGGCTCGAAACGCGCTCCGAAAAAGAAGCTGCCCTTTATCCCCTAATTTGCCGTATTTCGCACGAAATTATTCAGGAAGCTTTTTCCGAAAAAGTTATTCATCCGGGCATTACTACCACCGACGACGTGGTGTGGTGGATGCGCCAAAAAGTAACTGATTTAGGGCTTGAAACATGGTTTCACCCTACCGTCGATATTCAACGCCACGATCCCGCCAATTTTGACCATTTACGCACGTTTTCCAAGCGTCCTGATAAGCAGGTCATTATGCCCGGCGATTTAATTCACTGTGATTTTGGCATTACGTATTTGCGACTCAATACCGACCAACAACAGCACGCCTACATCCTCCGTCCAGGCGAGTCTGAAGTACCAGAATTTATCAAGAAGGCTTTTGCGCAAGGGAATCGCCTGCAAGACCTTTTGACCGAACGATTTAAGACTGGCGTTACTGGCAATCAAATGCTGTTGGGTGCGCTTGAACAG
>JAIXPV010000770.1 GCA_027486105.1 Runella sp.
CTGCCTCAAAATATTCAAATGGATAGTGAGTATAGATTTAAGACTAACTTTAGATATTTTGTATGTAAAGAATATACCAAAGCAGAAACCATGGTTCACGAAGCCCTCAGTACCGACCGATTTATCTATCCTATAAATACATTGGATTGGAAAATCCTGACACAACAAGATAGTGTAGCGGGGTATCTTTGTACAAAAGCAACAACAAGTTACGCTGGCCGAGACTATGAGGCTTGGTTTACGACCGAAATTCCCATTGCCGATGGCCCTCACGTATTCAAAGGATTGCCAGGATTGATTGTAAAACTCAACGATGTGCGTAACCATTATGTATTTGTAATGCAAAGCTTTCAAGAAGATAAAATAGAAAGAACCTACAAGCCTGTTTATATGAGTTCAGCACCAGTGCCAACTGACCGAGCAAAGGTATTTTCGCTACGAACTGAGTTTAGAAAAGATAGATTCGAGTACATTAGACGTAGAACTGGCCGTAATTTTAAAAATGCCACCGTCACCACCCCAGAGGGGGTAACCAAACCCGCCAGCGAGGCCAGAGTCGACCGCAGTTGGGATAACAACCCGCTCGAATTAAAACCTTAACCATGAAGCATTGGTGGGTTTTGGGGCTATTGGTATTGAACAGTGCTTTTGGGCAGGTTGTCATAACGGGCAAAATTACCCAAGCCAATCAAACTCCTCTTGCCAGTACAAATATTACGCTTCATGTACCGCGCTCGTCGGCTATTTTAGCATTTGCAATTGCAGATAAATCGGGCTTTTATTCGATTCCGGTCAAGTCGATGACCGATACGCTAGTATTGAAAGTGTATCGGCTGGGCTATGCCACGCAACAACGCACGGTGTTAAATAAAACGCAAGAAGTAAATTTTGAACTGTCGGAGCAGGAAATCAAACTCAAAGAAGTTGTAGTAAAAGAGAAGCCCATTACGCGTAGTGGCGATACGCTCTCGTACTCGGTCAATGCCTTCAAAACACAGTCAGACCGCGCAATTGGTGATGTCATTAGGCGGCTACCGGGCATCGAAGTACAGCCAGATGGTAAAATTTTATACCAAGGCAAAGCCATCAACAAATACTACATTGAAGGGCTAGATTTATTGGATGGTCGTTATAACTTGGCCAATGAAAACCTGCCTGCCGATGCCGTTTCGAAGGTAGAGGTTTTAGAAAATCACCAACCTGTGCGAATGCTTGATAGTTTGGTGTTTTCGGAAAATGCCGCGCTCAACATCCGCCTCAAAAACAAAATAACCACTACCGGTACCGCCCGTTTGGGCGTAGGAGCAAGCCCGTTTTTGTGGGAAGCCAACGTTACTCCGATGCTTTTTACACGTGGCCAGCAGTTGATAGCCTCTTACCAAACAAACAATATTGGGCAAAACATAGGCCGTCAGATCAAAACGCTGACGAGAGAAGATGTGCTCAATCCATTTGAAAAAGAGCCTGCCAAGATAGTATGGGCGCGTGTAATGCCACTGGCAGCGCCAACCTTCTCTGACACGCGCTGGCTTGACAACAAAGCGCATTTGGGAACGATTAATTTCTTAAAAAAACTCCCGAAAGGCTACGAGTTTCGCGTCAACTTATCTTACCTAAACGACCACCAGCTACAAATAGGACGAACTCAAACTATCAATTATATACCTACGGATACCATTAATATCTTAGAAGAAAAACGTAACAGTTTTGTTTTCAGGACATTAGAAGGGGGTTTTGCACTTCAAAAAAACGACCGAGGTCAATATTTCAAAAATCAGTTTTCGTTTAAGCGGCAATGGGACAGCGAAACTGGGCTACTTTTGCTCAATGCTAATCCTCTGACGCAGCGCGTGAGTAGCCCATTTTATGCCCTTTCCAATCATTTGAAGGATATTTTCAAAATCAAAAAGCAGGTACTTACGTTGCAGTCTTTTATGAGTTTGCAAAACGCACCGCAGTCGCTATCCGTTAAGCCTGGGCCGTTTTTAGGACTGATTAATAACAACTTACCCTACAATAGACTAAGTCAAGAGGTAACTTTACGTAGTTTTTTTACGCACAACATGGTTAGCCTCACGAAGGGGTTTGGTCGGGGCTTATCGGTGTCGCCACAAGTTGGTTTTCAGGTAGAAAACCAGCGCTTGCAAAGCCAACTAGCTCGGGGTGAGGAGGTATTAGAACTTGTCGGTGGCACTTTTGAAAATCAGTTGGACTGGAAAAAAATACACGCATATGCCAAATTACAAAGCCAGTATCGTAGAAACAAGTGGCGCATAACGCTCAATTTGCCACTGAATTTTTACGATTTTACGATACGAGACACGCCCCTACAACAGCAACAACGGAGGAAACAGTTTACGTTTGAGCCTCGTCTCAATGCCAGCTACGACGCCACGCCTTTTTGGACACTCTCGATGACGATAGACCGACAAAATACTTTTGGCGAAATAGATGATGTTTTTTACGGGTATTTGCTCCGTACGTATCGAAACATCGAACGCCGCAACGCGCCATTGCCTGCCAATGTTTCTCACGGAGGTAGGCTGAACGCTAATTATCGCAATCCTGTTGCCTCGATTTTTGGGCATATCTCTTACTCCAAGCGTTTGATAGACAATAACTCAATCTACATAACCCAAATTAACGCCAACGGTGCTGCCGAAAGCTACGCGTTGGCATCGTCCAACCGAGCCACCAATGAGGTGCTCATGGCGCAGGTGAGCAAATATTTTACTGAACTAAGCACCCAACTCACCCTCGAAGGCCAATTCATGCAAACTGAGCGGCCGCAGATTATCAATGGCGTGGCTGCTATCGTCAGAAACCAAAATACGACCTATGGTTTTCGACTAGAAGGCAAAGTAGCCAAATGGGCCGATTGGGAATATCGTTACAAAAAAATGGGCTTTTTGAATCAAGTAAATGGACGAACTAACTCACCCACTTCCCAACAACAGCACCAGTTTAACCTTAGTCTATATCCTGCTCGAAATCTGCACGTTGGCTTTAAAAATGAGTATTATGTCAATAAGTTGGTGTCGAAAAGCAATCATACACTTTTCAGCGATTTGATAATATGCTACACTTTGCAGAAACGAAAAATTGATTTTGAAATGGCTTGGAATAACATCTGGAATACCTCCCAATTTTCGTTGGTTTCAACTAGTGCCTTCTCGTATCTTGAATCAAGCGCCCTATGCAGGTGCTTCAGCGCGTGCGTTTTTCGTTCTAAAAAAACTATGCTGTCCGATGGTGGAGGCTTGGCGTACCGGGGCTGTGAGGGATTAAGTAACCCTTATTTGCAATTAATATTTCAACGAAATAAGATAACATAACAAACACACAAATCCCCGTCAGAAGCCTGACGGGGATTTGTGTGTTTGAAGAAAGTACGAATTAGAAGAACAAGCCAATGGTACTCACTACATTGATGCTGCTGACGTTCAACTGTGCCGAAAAGTAATTGTTTGGGTCGTTGAGTTGATAAGGGGCAAAAGCATCCTTCGTGATTAGATACGTGCCCGCCAAATCAATGTAAAAACGTTCGTTGCGATACCCTAAACCGCCCGAAAATGAAAGTTTGGCGCGGTCGAGTTTTCCCTCTACGTTGTAGTTTTGGCTGTAAATATTCGGCATATAACCGACTCCCGCCCGTACCCTGAAGGTATTGAGACGGGCTTCGCCACCAGCACGTAAATTAACGACGTTGTTAAAAGTAGATTGGATTAAACGGCGATTGTTGCTACGAAATTGGTTGTCGTCTGGGGTACTGATGCCCATTCCTTTGTAACCCACGTATTCGGCACTGGCGGTGATGAAGCCTTTTTTGCCAAAGAAAAAGGTTGCGCCGCCCGTGGCCCGCAAAGGGGTACGCATACTGTACTCAAAATCGTAAGGTTCGATGGTTACCCGATTGGTAGGTAGTTGGTCAAAAGCCTGTTGCCCTTGTCCATTGGTCACAGGATTGCCGTTTGAGTCAAAAATCGGAACTCGATTGTTTAAAACATCTACGCCTACTTCTTCTTCGTACGTCATTTGCATATTACTCCACGTGGGGCTGTGCAAAGAGGCGCCTAATTGCAAAAATTCATTGGCTTTATAAATTACCCCCGCCGATAAAAATATGCCCGTTCCGTTGATGTTGATATCTTCTCGGTAATCTAAACCTCGAAATGCTCCGCCGTTGACAAAACGTTCGGCATAATTCTGTTGACGAATATAAGTGTGGCGTGCAAACCCTCCCGAAACCCCAATGTAAAGCTTGTCGGCGTAATTTCCCGCATAGGCAAAGGTCCACTGGGATGAGCCGCCAGAAAGCTCAATACTGCCAGCTTGCTCAAAGGATGAACGTGATAATGGAATCGGGCGGCGATAGGGGCCGTTGGCCGAAAGGGCATCTATTTGATAAAGGTTATAAAAAGCCGATTCAATTGAGTAAGGGCGGCCATTGTTGTAGTCATTTTCGAGGGTTGTGACTGGAACTCCGTTGGCTAGTTCAGCAATGTCATCAATCATTGAGCTGCGGTTGTTGGTGCCCCCGTACGAAAATTGCGTGCCTGCGTTTACCTGCCGAGAATAACTGATTCCGAAAGATGTACGACGCCATTCGCGGTTATAACTTTGGGGATTTCCTGCCAAAATCAACGAAAATTGCGATAAGTTAGGATTAACCTTTTGGTCGGTTGTGGTGTTGCCAATATAGTCGGCTTTGTTGTTGATGGAGTAAAAAGTCGGGCTAAGGCTTATCTCCGAGCGATTGAAAAAAGCAATGCCTGCGGGGTTTCCGAAGATGTTGCTTGCATCGCCTCCAAGTGCCGCGTGATTGCCACCAACGCCCTGAAAACGGGCGGTTCCGTTTTGGGTAATCTGGGATAATTGAGAAGCCGCATTGGAGTAAAGGCGGCTTTGGGAAAAAACGTGAGTTGTGGTCATTCCGACGACAATTCCCACTAAAATGTGACGTGTTCTCATGGCAGAGTTAAAACGATTTCCCTGTTAAAATAATATGTGGAGCCTTATTTATTGTTAAAAGTACATTTATAAGCAAGAAAAAACCTCGCCATTCAAAAATAGCGAGGTTTTTTATGAAAGCGAATTTTGTCATTTATTTTTTAGACGGTCTGTTATTTCGGGAAAGTACTTTATTCACTTTTCCGTTATTCTAACCATTTAGCGTGGTCCGCGTGAGGAGCCGCTGCTGCTTGAGCTCGAACCACTACTGCTTGAACTTGGGCTACTGTAGCTGGGACTTGGACTGCTATAACTGCTTCTTCCGCTGCTGTTGCCGTTACTGTTCCAGCTGCTTGAGTTAGAAGAGTTGTTGTTGCTGTAAGAGCTGCTCCGCTGGTTGCTGTATGTGCTACTTTCACCATAAGAGCGGGTTGCTCCACCGCGAGTGCCCGAAGAGTACCCCGAACTTTGGGTGGAAGGAGAGCTGTAAGTACTACCAGTACGGCTGTCCGAGTTGGATGAGTAGCCATTGTACGAACGGTCGGCACCACCGCGAGGACGTGAGTAGTAGGTGTCACTGCTTGTGGCGGTGGAGCTACTGTTAGCCCGTGAAGATGGGTCATAACTTTGACGGCGGCCATCGTTGGTATAACGAGGGCTATTGTCATTGTTGCGGTTATACGAATTTGCAGAACGATCTACGCGGTTGTAATAATCTGAGCCTGGACGGCGGCGCGCATCAACAATCTGAATATTGTTGTTGGGGCCATTATACCAAAAGTTGTTGTTACCATAAAAGTTATTACCGTAGAAGCCGCTACCATAAAAACTGTAGGGAGAGTAGAACGAATTAAAGCCCCAAGGATTCCCCCAACCAAAGCTTGAATAGCCGCCCCATGCAGAATAAGGGGAATAAGCAGAATAAGGGGAATAAAACGAATACGGCGAAAAGAACGGATCCCCATATCCATACGCAAAGGCTGAATTCCAACCAAAAGGACTTCCGAAGCGGTAAGGGTTCCAGAAAGATGAACCGAAACCGTACCCAAGACCAAACATCATGGCCGAACTGCCGAAGCTGTTCCACCCAAATGAGTTGTAACGATAAGGGTTGTTCCAATAACTTCCCCAATTATTGTTCATGGCCGTCTGATAGCCATCAGAAAATCCTGAATTATAGCCAGCATTTGGGCCGACATTCCGCTGAATACCCCGCGAACTCAGATAAGATTCGTCGTAGTAATCATAATCTTCAGAGGTGGTATTGGGTTGTTGTTGGCCCGTACGGTAGTCGGGGTTGTAGTTGCGAAGGCTTCTCTTTTCCTCATCCTGATTTCCCGATTTTGCTGCTACTGCCACACTGGATGAGTTACCATATAGGTCGTCGTATTCGGCGTCGTTTGCGGTGGTGTACTGGTTAGAGTTACACCCCCATAAACCAACCAAGCCTACTGCCGACCAAAGGGTGAGTGAACGAAAGGTTTTCATGGTTATTTAAAAGTTTTGTTCCTACGATTTAAAAAGAAAATCAGAGTCTTTATTTACTATAAACGTCAATTTGGCTGATATTGATTCAGATTCGTCACAAATTTAAGATAAAAAAGTATCTTTGCAAGAGTTTTCTCTAAAAAACATATAGGAGATTTTTGATAAAAACTCCTGATAATCAAATAATTATAAATGTCTATGCTACACTAAATCCTGCAAAGTCCTGATTGTTAACGACTAGTATAGTTTAAGTGTAGATTTTACGCCTTTTTTATGTTAGTAATTATTTTTAGTGAGATTTAAGGGGTTATTAATTAAGGTGTTAAAGAAAGTGCTTATGCTAAATGTAGACGCATTTTAAGAAAGAATAGTTTGAAAATTTAAACCAAAAATTTACCTAAATAAAAGCAATGGCAAACGCGATACCTAGCCGTAGTGAAAATTACTCTGAGTGGTACAATGAATTAGTGAAAAGGGCTGATTTGGCCGAAAATTCAGCCGTGAGAGGATGTATGGTTATCAAACCGTACGGCTTTTCAATTTGGGAAAAAATGCAGCGGGCATTGGACGATATGTTTAAGGAAACAGGACACATGAACGCCTATTTTCCCTTGTTTATTCCCAAATCTTTTTTGAGCAAAGAAGCAAGCCACGTGGAGGGCTTTGCCAAGGAGTGTGCGGTGGTTACGCATTATCGACTCAAAAACGCTCCTGATGGAAGCGGCGTAATCGTGGATCCTGATGCCAAACTGGAGGAAGAATTGATTGTGCGTCCCACGTCTGAAACCGTTATTTGGAGTACCTATAAAAATTGGATTCAGTCGTATCGCGATTTGCCTTTGTTGATAAATCAGTGGGCCAACGTTGTGCGCTGGGAAATGCGCACTCGTTTGTTTTTACGTACCACTGAATTTTTGTGGCAGGAAGGCCACACCGCGCATTCTACGTCTGACGAAGCCATGGCTGAAACACGTCAGATGCTCGAAGTGTATGCGCGTTTTGCGGAAGAATGGGCCGCTATTCCAGTCATTAAAGGCTATAAAACAGCCAACGAGCGTTTTGCAGGGGCTGAAGAAACCCTTTGTATTGAAGCCATGATGCAGGATGGTAAAGCATTGCAGGCAGGAACTTCTCACTACCTAGGGCAGAACTTTGCCAAGGCTTTTGATGTTAAGTTTCAGAGCAAGGCGGGTACCTTGGAGTACGTTTGGGGTACCTCATGGGGCGTAAGTACTCGCCTGATGGGCGCCCTCGTTATGGCGCATTCCGATGATTCAGGGTTGGTGTTGCCGCCCAAATTGGCCCCAATTCAGGTGGTGATTGTGCCGATTTATCGTAGTGAAGAACAGCTTGCTCAAATTACCGAAAAAGTAAAAGAAATCTCTGCGGGACTCCGTAAAAAAGGCATTAGTGTAAAATTTGATGATTCTGACGCCAACAAACCAGGCTGGAAGTTTGCCGAGTATGAGTTGAGAGGGGTACCTGTGCGATTGGCAATGGGCGCACGTGACCTTGAAAACGGTACAGTAGAAGTAGCCCGTCGTGATACAAAAGAAAAAATGACGGTTCAGCTGGAAGGAATTGTGGATAGAATCGAGACATTGTTGGAAGAAATTCAACAAAATATTTACGATAAAGCACTGGCATTTAGAACCGCCAATACGCATTACGTAGATGATTATGCAGAGTTTAAACAAGTCTTGGACGAAAAAGGCGGATTTATTTTAGCGCATTGGGATGGCACCCCCGAAACCGAGGAGCGCATTAAAGAAGAAACAAAAGCAACGATTCGTTGTATACCATACAATGCTCCCGAAGAGGAAGGTAAATGTATTCTTACGGGGCGTCCGTCAAGTCGGCGAGTGTTATTTGCGCGGGCTTATTAGTAAAACTTTTTTAGGTTGGGTTGAAGTTGATTTTAGGATTTGATTTCAGCGAGTGCAACTTAAATTAGATGAGTCAATAAAATCAATCATTCAAAACAACAACAAAATGAGTGTAGCAAAATCAGGAGATACCGTAAAGGTACATTACAAAGGAACCTTGACCGACGGTACTGTTTTTGATTCGTCGGAAGGACGTGAGCCATTGGAGTTTGAACTCGGCTCGGGAATGGTGATTCCAGGTTTCGATAACGGAATTCAGGGAATGGCTATTGGAGATAAAAAAACGATTGATATTCCGGTAGAAGAAGCTTACGGCCCTTCGCAAGCGGAGTTGGTTTTTCCTTTCAACCGTTCCGAATTGCCCGATGATATTCCGTTTGAGGTAGGAATGCAATTGAATATGCACCAAGATGGAAATCCGCAACCTGTACCAGTAACGGTTGTAGAAGTAACCGATGCGCAGATTCTGGTTGATGCCAACCACCCATTGGCAGGTCAGGCGCTGATTTTCGAGGTGGAACTAGTAGGTGTAAAATAAGCAACGCTCCTCTGAGCGTAAGACTTTAATGATATAGACGTTGGGATGATTGAATCATCTTAACGTCTATTTTTCATTTACAGAAGGCTTGCCGTACTTTTCATTGACTTGTTGGTAGAGATTGGCTGGGACTTTACTTTCCATTACTGGTACCTTGGGTTGCGGCCGTACCCAATCCAGATAGCCTTTTGCCCATGCATAGGCGAGGCCGAGAACGAGAATTCCCACAAAAATCAGCATTTCGATTAGTGAGAACCATCCCCACAACCCATCGGTTTGTTGGATGAGCGTGGCTTGGCCAAACACAACGGCCCAAGGAAAAAGGAAAACCAGTTCTACTTCAAACAAAAGAAAAACCAGCGCCACCACGTAGAAACGCACGTTGAATTGAACGTTGGCGTTGCCAATAGGGTCTTCTCCCGACTCATAAGTGGTGAGTTTTTCTACGTTAGGTTTATGAGGCCTCAGCAACTTGGCCAACATCAGCATGGAGACGATGAGGACGATAGCCGTAACGATGAATAAGAAAATAATGCCGAATTCTGAAACCATATTTGTTTTTAATATGCACTGAATCTAAATCTTAAAGGTGCACAAAAATAGCCAATCATTTTATTAACTGGCTATCTGGGAAAACAATTAATGTGTACGCTTAATTTGACAAATCAGGAAACTGAGCTTTAAGTTCATCATCCAATCTATCGGCCCAAGACTCTAAATCTGCAATGCAAGTAGACAATTCACTGTAATCCATTCCTTTGATGTCGCGCTCATAAGTGGCATAAACTACCTGATTGCTGGGCATTATCGTCAACTTTACACCTAATTTTGCATCATTTAGTTCTAGCAAATGACGGTAGAAGCTAAGCAGATTGGTGGCTGGTGTTTTCATGAGCGGCGAAAAAATGCGCAGAAAGTCTCGGCGACTGCCATTTGAAAAGGTCAATTTCTCAATCATCACTTCGATACTTGCCGAACCAGTTTTCCAACGCCAGTTTTTGAGTTCGGGATTGTAGATTTGCTCACGGGTTAACCCTACAGACTCAATATAGCAGTGAATCATTTCAGTTACGCTGCGGTATTGCTCATCAAGGTCTGCATGGGCAGGGTTGGGGGTTTCGGGTGTATTCATGGAGTATGTTGGTTTAGGGTTGATGAGACAAAATAAATCGGATGGTTGATACGCTTGAAAAAAGTTTATTTAACAGTAAAGTACTCGCGAAAAAAAAGCCGCTGATAAGGCGGCTTTTTTAAGAAAAAATACTAAAAGTGAGTTTATTTTACGAACAGCATTTCACGATATTTGACCAAAGGCCAGTCTTCATCATCAATCAAGAGCTCAAGCTTATCAACTTCGTAGCGGATTTTTTCAAAGTAATCTTTTACTTCTGAACCGTATAGCTCAGCCCGGGTGGGAATATCATCCGTATTATTGGCTTTTTTACGGGCTTCTGTCATCGCTTCTACCGCCTGTTTGATAATGTATACTCGCTGCGAGATTTCTTTAATGAGTTCTTTGAGGGGTTGGGCCTCTTCAACCAATTCAAGTTCCATCAATGATTTGGCCGTTTGAGCTAACTGATGCTGGTATTTGACGGCTGTCGAAACTACGTGATTCAACGCCAAATCGCCGATAACCCGCGATTCAATCTGTACCTTCTTGATGTAATTTTCGAGTTCGATTTCGTAACGGGCATGTACCTCACGCTCATTTAAAACGCCCATTTTTTCGAGTACCTGAACGGATGAAGGTTCAATGTATTTGCCCAATGCCAGCGGTGTAGAGGCAATATTGGTGAGGCCGCGTTTGGCTGCTTCCTGTATCCAGTTGTCTGAATAGCCATTGCCCTGAAACAGAATTCGCTTGGATTCGCGGTAGTAGTCTTTTAGAATATCAACGATGGCCAATTCTTTCTTTTCGCCCAATTCAAGCCTTGCTTCGAGTTCTTTTCTGAATTCCTGAAGCTGATTGGCCACAATGGTATTGAGGATAATCATTGGCGAGGCGCTGTTGGCACTTCCGCCCACGGCGCGGTACTCAAATTTATTGCCCGTAAACGCAAACGGTGATGTACGATTCCGGTCGGTGTTGTCGCGCATGAGGGGCGGAGTACGCGTAATCCCCAGTTTATAAAACACGTTGTCTCCTTTTTCGAGTTGAACTTCGCCGCGATTTTCGAGGGTTTCCAACAATCGAATGAGCTCATCTCCAAGGAAAATCGAAACAATGGCTGGCGGCGCTTCATTGGCACCCAAGCGGTACTCATTTCCTGCGGAAGCAATAGACGCCCGCAGCAAATCTGCGTGGTCGTGTACCGCTTTGACGACGTTCATCAAAAACGTCAAGAACCGTAGTGTTTCTTTGGGCTTGGTACTGGGGGCCAGTAGATTAACGCCCGTATCGGTCATCATTGACCAGTTGTTGTGCTTGCCGCTTCCGTTGATGCCCGCAAATGGTTTTTCGTGAAAAAGTACCTTGTAATTGTGGCGTTCGGCGACTTTATTCATCAAATCCATCAAAAGCGCATTGTGGTCAATGGCGAGATTGAGTTCTTCGAAAGTAGGAGCACATTCAAACTGTCCGGGTGCCACTTCGTTGTGACGCGTCCGAACGGGAATACCGAGTTTCCAAGCTTCATATTCAAAATCAACCATAAAGGCATTAACGCGCGGAGGAATCGACCCGAAATAATGGTCTTCCAACTGTTGTCCTTTGGCGGGAGAGTGCCCAAATACTGTCCGACCCGCCATCACTAAGTCAGGCCGAGCGTAAAAAAGGGCTTTATCGACCAAAAAATACTCCTGCTCAGCCCCCAACGTAGCCGTTACTTTTTCAACATTGCGGTCAAAATAATACATCACGGCAGTGGCGGCTTTGTCGAGAACGTGGAGAGCGCGCAAAATCGGAGTTTTGTAATCAAGCGCTTCGCCAGTGTAAGAAATAAAAACAGAAGGGATACAGAGCGTTTTTCCCCCTGCTCCGTTGTCCATCAAAAATGCGGGGGAGCTTGGATCCCAGCCCGTGTAACCTCGTGCCTCAAACGTAGCTCGCAGGCCACCGCTTGGAAAAGAGGAAGCGTCGGGTTCTTGCTGTACAAGTGCGCTTCCTTTAAACTTCTCGATGGCTTTGCCCGAGGGGGTAACGTCAAAAAAGGCGTCGTGCTTTTCGGCCGTACCACCCGTGAGGGGCTGAAACCAATGCGTATAATGTGTGGCACCTTTGGATGTAGCCCAGGCTTTCATGGCGGCGGCTACCTCGTCGGCAATCTCACGGTCAATTCGGGAACCCGATTTAATGGCGTTGGATACTTTAAGATAGGCTTCAGGGGTCAACAACGTTTTCATTACGTCGTCATTGAATGTATAAGAACCGTAATAATCGGCTACTTTTTCGCTGGGAGCGGGTACGCTGATTGTAGAACGGTTGTAGGCCGTTTCGATAGCCTTAAATCGCATATTTGCCATGCTATAGGATTAGATTTTGGAATTATTTAACTGTTTCGGGAATACATACCAAACATATATTTTTTTTGCTTGACTGACAAAAGTAATAAAAGCAATTTGAAGAAATGAGCCACGTTCTTTTTGTTTATGTCCTAAATTAGGCCTATTTATCGGAAATACTAAAAACTTCAATCGCTCATTTTCTCAATCAGCCTGATTATCACTAATTTTGCAAGATGAAAAAAGTAGCATTTTATACATTAGGCTGTAAACTCAATTATTCAGAAACATCAGGTATTTCACGGATGTTTGAGCAACGAGGATATAAGAAAGTGGCGTTTAATGACCAACCCGATATATTTATCGTAAATACGTGTTCCGTAACCGAAAATGCCGATAAGAAATGTCGCAAGATTGTGCGCGAAGCACAAGCGATTAATCCAAACGGTTATGTGGCTATTATCGGTTGCTATGCTCAACTCAAACCCCAAGAAATTTCGGAAATTCCGGGCGTGGATGCTGTCTTGGGCGCCGCTGAAAAATTTCGACTCATTGATTTGTTGGATGGATTTGTCAAAGAACCTTCGCAGCAGCAAGGCAAAGTTTTTGCTTCGCCCATTGAAGATGCGGTAGATTATCACGTGGCATACTCCCTCAATGACCGCACTCGCACGTTTCTTAAAGTGCAGGATGGCTGCGATTATCCTTGCGCTTATTGTACTATTCCGTTGGCAAGGGGAAAAAGTAGGTCTGATACCATTGAAAATGTGGTTAAATCGGCCCGCGAAATTGCTGCTCGGGGTGTCAAAGAAATCGTGTTGACGGGGGTAAATATTGGTGATTTTGGCCTACAAAACGGCCAACGTGTGGAGACGTTTTTGGGTTTGGTTAAAGCCTTGGATGAGGTAGAGGGCATTGAGCGATTTCGGATTTCGTCGATTGAACCCAATTTGTTGACGGATGAAATTATTGCTTTTGTGGCACAATCAAAACGTTTTGTGCCGCATTTTCATATCCCTTTGCAGTCGGGTTCAAATAAAATATTGGGGTTGATGCGTCGACGTTATCGCCGCGAATTATACGTTGACCGAGTAACCAAAATCAAGGAGTTAATGCCGCATTGTTGTATTGGTGTGGATGTGATTGTAGGGCATCCAGGAGAAACCAACGATGATTTTCTTGAAACTTACCAATTTCTGAACGAGTTAGATATTTCTTATTTACACGTGTTTACCTATTCAGAACGCCCCAACACCTTAGCGGTAGATATCAAGCCCGTAGTGCCGCAGTCGCAGCGGGCCGAGCGTTCCAAGATGTTACACATTCTTTCTGATAAAAAACGCCGGGCATTTTACGAAAGTCAATTAGGTATGGAGCGGACGGTTTTGTTCGAGGAAGATGTTGTCAATGGGTACATGCAGGGCTTTACCGAAAATTATGTGCGGGTAAGCGTACAATATGACCCTTTGTTGATCAATGAAATGAAAACCCTACGCCTGACAAACATTAATGCCGAGGGTACCGTAGAGGCAGAAGAATTGGAAAGTATACCCATCTTCGTTCACAATTAAAGAAGGGAAAGCCCCCTTCTTTAAATTATGCAAAATTAATTTACACTTCACACAGAGCCGCTAAGGCGCTAAGTTTTAGATAATCAACCTTTTATACACTTTGCGCCACTGCGACTTTGCGTGAATAAATTTGCTTAATTACTTATTTAGTAACTGTTAGTCGAAAGCAGCACTAACGTACAGGCTTCTTCGGCTATGATTCCGTTTTGGATTAATAATTGTTCAAATTCGGGATTTTCTGTACCAGGATTAAAAATTACTCGTTTTGGATGAAGCGAAATTATATAATCATACCATTCGGCTTGGTGCTGCGGCCCAATGTAGAGCGTTACGGTATCAATGTCTTTGAGGTCGGGTTTGCCGGTTAAAATCTCATTGCCAGCTATCTGTCCTGCTTTCAATCCAAGCAACACAACCGGATGCCCATGATTCACCAATCGATTGGCGGCTAGAAATGAATAACGAGCTGGATTGGTGGATGCGCCAATAATGAGTGTTTTTTTCATTTTTATAATAATTACTCCTTTTTTCTAAACAAAAGTTTTTGAAACTTGTTCTACTCACATCCTGTAAAATGTACTTTTTTATTTTTGTAAACTAAATCTTCAATCAATAAAATAGGGGCCATGAGCGACAAGAAAGTGCTTAGTTATTGGAACGAAAAGTGGGTGCCTGTCGAGTTTGAGGGAGTAGAAAACCCACCTCGGTATGATGTCTCAAACTATGGACGCCTGAGAAGTTTTCAAAACGAGGAGAAAAAAGCGGTTATTATCAAAGGTTCGGTGATTCAGGGGTATCGTTCGCTCAATATTCGTATCACAGGTGGAAAAACCATCAATAGATATGTTCATAAATTGGTGGCTGAATTGTTCCTAAAACGAGAAAGTGAATTACATAAATACGTCATTCACCTTGATTTTGATAAACAAAACAACCGTGCCGATAATCTGAAGTGGGTAACCAAGACAGAAATGGTGGAACATAACCGTGAGAATCCAGCCGTTATAAATCGTAAGCTTCCTGCCCGTACCCGCAACTACAAGCTGACCGAAATCAAAGTCAGAATGATTAAGAAAATGCTCAAAAGTGACAAGAGCAGATTGAAGATGATTGCCAAACAGTTTGGGATAACGCACACGCAACTCAACCGAATCCGTTCTGGTGAAAATTGGAAACACGTAAAAGTGGATGATGAATAGTCAACTTTTATCCTCCAATCGTTGACATAGACTCAGAAACTACACCCACCGTGCGTCGGGCTTCTGCTTCAAATCCGTCTTTGGCCCTGTTCTGAAGTGCTTCATAAATACGTTGTGTTACACTGGCATCATCCCATCCTTGTCGAAGTAAATCTTTGATATTGAATACCCCGTCGTCGTATAAGCAAGTTTTGAATTGCCCTTGAGGCGTGATTCTCAGTCTATTACAGGTGCCGCAGAAGGTCCGACTAAACGCCGCTATGATTCCAATGGTGCCTTTGTGGCCTGGAATCTGATAATTATACGAAGTTGAAGCTGGCGGATCAGGCAATTTATAAATTCCAGGATACGTTTTTTTGAGCTCTTCCAAAATCTTGCGATAGCTCCAAAACTCTTGATATTCGTGTGCGCCATCGCCGTTGAAAGGCATTTCTTCAATAAAACGAACGCTCACGTTGTGCGTACGCGTCAGGTCGGCCATCGGAATAATATCTTCCGTATTTTTTCCCGACATTACGACCGAATTCAACTTCGTATAATTATCAGATTCCAGGCCACAAAGGCACCATTGGAATCATAGCGGCGTTTAGTCGGACCTTCTGC
>JAIXPV010000262.1 GCA_027486105.1 Runella sp.
GTCATAGATCACGTTTCCTGTTTCTGGATTGACGCCTAGTTCTTTGTATACCCAAAACGAATACATCGGTGTGCCTTCCTGAAGCAGAATCAAATCCCGGCTTCCGTAGCGCAGAGGATTGGGAAGTTTCTCAATGTTGTTGACGTTTTGCGCCACATTCAGACTGGTGGTCCAGTTAAAATCGCCTTTGCATACGTTGACCGTATTGAGCACAAATTCAAACCCCTTGTTGCTAATCTCGGCGGCGTTTGACCAATACCCGCTGAAGCCAGTAGCGGCGGGTAATGCCAACTGTAGTAGGCCGTTGGATGTATATTTATTGTAATAATTCAGTTCAAACGATACGCGTGAATTTAGAATGGAGGCGTCCAGCCCCACGTTGAACTGACGGGTGCGTTCCCATTGCAAATCGGAGTTGCCGAGTTGCTGCGGCGCAATGCCCGCATTCCCCTGATACGACGCACCGCCCGTCCAAAGGCCTTGGGAGGCAAAATTTCCGATACCGTTCTGATTTCCAGTGATACCGACGCTACTTCTGATTTTGAGGTCATTCAGCCATTGCACATCCCGTAAAAAGGACTCCTGCTTAGCGCGCCAGGCCAATCCAACCGAGGGGAAGTAGCCCCATTGGCGGTTGTTGCCGAAGCGAGACGAACCGTCGGGGCGCAGGCTGAAGTCAATCAGGTATTTGCTCGCAAAACTGTAATCTACTTTTCCAAAAAACGACGCCAAGTTGCTTTTGGTCCAACTCTGTGACCCAGCCGTAGTGGCGGCGGACGAAATTTGCGTAAACTGATTGTTGGCAAAACCTCTTCCTTCGGCGTATGTACGGGTTTGCAAGTCACTTTGTAGGGTGTTTCCAATCAATATACCGAACGAGTGCTGCGTACCAATTTTCTTTCGGTAAGTGAGGGTTTGTTCATTCAGCCAAGTGGTAAACTGCGTGATAGACGAGGTCGCCAAGCCGTTGGGGCTTCCCGAAATGAGCAGATTGTTCCAGTATTCCGACTCGTTATAATTGTTATAATCAATACCCCAACTGCTTCTGAACTTAAAATTAGGCAGTAATTCGGCATCGGCGTAGAGGTTTCCGATGTAGCGCAGGCTGGTGGAGTTGACGTTGTAATTATCCAATAAAAGCGTTAGGTTATCAAAGCCCGCGCGGCCCACCAACACGCCTTGCTCATTCACGGGCGACAAATAAGTAGGTGTGTGCAGCGCGGCCTGCAACAATCCCCCAGCGGGGCCGTCGCCAGCGCGGGCCTGATTGCGGTACGTACGGGTAAAGCTGTTGCTTACGCCTACCTGAATTTTATCGTTTACCTTCTGGTCCAGATTAACCTTGAAGCTGGCGCGTTGGAATTTGATGGGCTTGATGATGGCCTCCTGATTGTTAAACCCGCCACCAATGTAGTATTTGGTGGTTTTGGTCCCTCCTGCGAGTGACAAATCATAATTTGAAAGGCTAGCCGTGCGGAATAATTCGCCCAAGCGGTCGTAGGTTTGCTGCTCTTCGGGTAGTCCGCGGCCACCTTCGGATACTGGCCGAAAGGGACGGTTAGCAATGGTCCGGTTGAGCGAAGGCGTATCTTTGCCCGTGTTGATCCACCATTCATTAACTAGCTGCGCGTGCTCAGGCCCGGTGGTCAGTTCCCACAGTTTGGTGGCTTTGGCCTGGCCGTAGGAAGCATTAAAACTGACTTTTGGTTTTTGCTCAAAACTACCCCGCTTTGTCGTAATCAAAATGACCCCATTGGCTCCTCGTGAACCGTATAAAGCGGTCGCTTCGGCATCTTTCAGGACTTCAATACTTTCAATATCGTTGGGGTTCAGGTCGGCAATGGGCGAGGTGGCCTTACCGCCTGTACCGATGGTTTGCAGACTATTGTTGTTGATAAATACCCCGTCTACGACGTACAGCGGGTCATTGTCGGCGTTGATAGAAGTGGCGCCTCGTACCCTGATGTTGATTGCTTCGCCTGGCACTCCCGTGTTGGAAGAGATTTGAACGCCAGAGACTTTACCCTGTAATTGTGCGTCAAAACTTCCTGCCTGAATGGTTTTAGTATCGCTGGGGTCAATTTTGGCAATAGAACCAATAAGGTTTTTACGTTCCAGTGAACCATAACCGACGACAACGACTTCCGAAAGCTGTTTAGAATCAGGATTTAGGGCAATTTCGACGGTATTGGATTCAACGATGGTCTCTTTCGGCTCGTAGCCGATAAAGCTCACTACGAGGGTGAACGGAAGTTTTTGGCCTGTTTTTAGAAAAAATTTCCCTTCTACGTCCGTGCTACCGCCGTTGGTAGTCCCTTTGATGAGGACTGAGGCCCCAATGAGTGGCTCTCTTGTTTTGGCATCAATGATTTGACCCGAAATGGTGGCGTTGATGATTGGGGTGTTTTGCGATTGGGATAGCAAGGGAAACCAAATAACTAAACCCCACAGGAGTAGTTTTTTTTTCATTTCTTTGTATTGGTTAAATTAAATAATAGGGTGAAATAATCGTCGAAAACGATTATCTGAGTCATTTGCCAATGAGCCCTTTTGTTTGTTTACCTCGGCCGGTCCAGTTGCCGCTGGATCGGCTTCAGTTGATTGTTTTTTTATATTTAAATCTATAGAAAATGTATAGTTAAATTGGCGCATAACGGAGCAACTAGACACGCATTAGACAACCACCGTCGGCAACGGCCAATTGCCCGCGTTATGCGCCAAAGAAATTTATATAATCAGTACGGGAGTTTGAATTATTGCAGATTTAGCCTGCGTTTTTCAATTAATGACCCTTTATAAGAACCATACCACCCACAAGCATCTGACCATAGGTCGACGGATTTAAATCAAGAGTATCAACTTTCATATACTTATGTTTATGAATCATTAGAATGAAAGTATCTATCTTATACTATCTTTTGCAGGTGGTTTACAAGAAGACAGGTAGCAGTTTGTATTTCGTTAAATTAAAAAACTACAACTTCGGTTGGATAAGTATTGTTTAATGATGCAATGTTAGAACTCCATTTTGAGAATACCAAGTAAAAAATTTAATTTTTTCAATAATTTACCCCCTAAACTATATCTATTTATAGAATATATTCAAGAGTAAACACGGTTGGTTTTATGTAGTAAATACCCTAAAAATAGCTTTTTGTATAGTTTTTTATTGCTATCGTACCTAATTGTAGCCCGATGTCTAGCAAAAATTTAAGAATCAAGCGGTGCCCATTAAGCAATACGGCACAAAGTCCTTTTATCCTGTAGACTAAAAAAATAGCAATTGTGAAGGCGGCAATTGACATTGTTGTTAAAATTATACCCAAAAACCACTAAAAGACAGTTTTGCTCGAATACGTTTTTTCGAGAGGTTTACCATCACTTCGTTGTTCAGCTACGTCGAAATATCTTGGAGAGCAAGACATTTATTGCTCACCAAAGGTTATAAAGAGAAATTTTGCCTCCGAATCAATAAATTTCTATGTGAGCCCAGAGCAGAAAATTCTCTCAATGTGAGATATTCCAATTGCTCGCGCCTTTAAGTCCATCCCTACCAAAATAAATCTTTAGATCGGCAGGGCATTTGTGATGAATCATAAATCATTTGCCAGTCGCCAAAATAGGTTAACTTGTTTGGCATTGTCAAAATGGGGTATCTCTTTCGTGGACCAATGAAGAGCTAGCCAGAACACTCAAGGCCATTGAAGAGGGATATTTATAATCGGCATTCCCCCGAAAATTTTGTATTTTTGCAGCATCTTTTACAGAAAATTTCGATTCATTAATGATAACGGTATCAAACGTGTCGTTGCGCTACGGAAAACGGGTGCTTTTCGACGAAGTAAATATTAAATTTAATCCAGGTAACTGCTACGGTGTTATTGGGGCGAACGGGGCAGGAAAATCTACTTTTTTGAAAATTTTGTCGGGCGAGATAGACCCGCAAACTGGTTCGGTAGCCATTACGCCTGGTCAACGGATGGCAGTACTGAAACAAAACCAGTTTGAATTTGACGAGTTTCAGGTATTGCAAACGGTGATTATGGGGCACAAACGCCTCTATGACATCATGCTCGAAAAAGACGCCATCTACGCCAAAGAAGATTTTACGGAAGCCGATGGTGAGAAAGCTGCTGACCTTGAAGCAGAGTTTGCAGAAATGAACGGCTGGGAAGCCGAGCCAGAAGCCGCCTCTCTATTGAGTGGATTGGGTATCAAAGAAGACCTACATTATGCCCAAATGACCGACCTCGACCCGAGCCAAAAAGTGCGGGTTTTGTTGGCCCAAACGCTTTTCGGTAATCCTGATATTTTGCTGTTGGATGAGCCTACCAACAACCTTGACGTAGAAACGGTCATGTGGTTGGAAAACTTTTTGAACAACTTCAAAAACATCGTCATCGTCGTTTCCCACGACCGTCACTTCCTCGATCAAGTGTGTACGCACGTGGTGGATATTGACTTCAGCAAGGTGCAGATGTACGGCGGTAACTATACTTTCTGGTACGAATCAAGCCAATTGGCGTTGAAACAACGCGCCGACCAAAATAAGAAATCGGACGAGAAACGGAAAGAATTGGAGGAGTTTATTCGTCGTTTTAGTGCCAACGTAGCGAAGTCGAAGCAGGCTACGGCACGGCAGAAGATGTTGGAAAAACTCAACGTCGACGAAATCAAGCCTTCTTCGCGGAAGTATCCTTACATCAATTTCAAACCTGAGCGCGAGATCGGGGATCAGGTATTGAGCGTGGAAGGTCTTTCCAAAACCGCTGAAGATGGCACCAAACTGTTTGAAAACGTCACGTTCCGTCTGAATCGGGAAGATAAAGTGGCCTTTATCGGGCGCAATACCTTGGCCATCACGGCGTTGTTTGAGATTCTTCAAGAACAAATCAAACCAGATGCGGGCGATTTTAAGTGGGGCGTAACGGTCACCAATGCGTATTTTCCGAAAGACAGCGACCATTATTTCCAAACCGACGATAATCTGGTGGATTGGCTGCGTCAGTTCTCCAAAGAAAAAGACGAAAGCTTTATTCGCGGATTTTTAGGCCGAATGTTGTTCTCGGGCGAGGAGTCGCTCAAAAAAGCGAGTGTGCTTTCGGGAGGTGAAAAGGTACGTTGTATGCTCTCGAAAATGATGCTTTCGGGCTCCAACTTCTTGACCCTCGACGACCCCACCAACCACTTGGACCTAGAATCTATCACCGCGCTCAACAACGGCTTGATTGAGTTCAAAGGCGCTATGATGTTTTATTCGCACGACCATCAATTCATTCAAACGATAGCGAATCGTATCATCGAAGTTACGCCAAACGGCATCATTGATAAACTCATGACCTACGACGAATACATCACCGACGACCGCGTAAAAGCGCAGCGTGAGGCGTTGTATGGCGAGTTGGTGTAAATCAATGAATTAACTATATATTCAAAAAGAGAGCCGTCCAATAAAAGGGCGGTTCTCTTTTTTATCGCAACAGCAGCCGTTCCAAGTTTTCGCGGTACAGTTCACCGATCGGTACATTTCCTTTGGCCAGGGTAAGTTGATGGCGTTCTATTTTTTGGATGGCTTCAATCGCGACAATAAACGATTTATGAACGCGAATGAAGCGCTCCGACGGCAATAAACTCAACATTTCGGTCATGGTCATGCGCGTGATGACGCGCCTATTTCGCTCGTAAATGAACAGCAGATTCGTATCGGACTGAATGTATTGGATTTCGTTCAAAGACA
>JAIXPV010000400.1 GCA_027486105.1 Runella sp.
AGTTTTTTCATTGTAATAACGTAAAGTGTTGCCCTGAAAAGGTCTATTCGTTGCATTGGAGGCATAAATCACTCTACTACCAGCCACGTATAGCCTTCGGCAGGAATAGTGATGGTGATTTCGGCGTTGTAATTTCTGTCCAATACATACTTTGCCGCTTTGCCTTCTTGCGTGCGAATCATGGCTTCTTTGCTCAAACCCGTGTAGTAGAGGGGCAGTTTTATTTTTCGGGTAATGGCTTCTTTCAGGGGATTATAGACCATCATCAGTCCCTTTTCTTTCAAAGCTGGATTTACGTGCATGATGCCGTCCCAATCTCGGCCATCGGGGCGACGCAGGTGGAGAATGTCGGAATTGAGGATATCACGGTATTTTTTATACCAATCGATGGTTTCCTTTACTACCTGTTTGGTGGCGTCGGTATCGTATAAGCGCGGTCCTCGGTAGCAGGCTTGTACACCCGCGCCGTAGTACTGCATCATAAGTTGTTTGTAATCGGTGAGGTGCTCGCTCAGTGGCTCCAATACGGCATCGGCGGTACCGCCCTGGTACTTGGTGAGGGGCACAAATCCCCAGCTCATCGATGGCGTTTTTTCCCATAGCCCGTCATAGATATTCTGCCGATTGAGGATTTTTTGCTGTGCCCGCGACAGTGAGAAATTAACTTCGCGGTAGCCTAAGGCAATCTTGTGTGAACCGTCCAGAAAGTACCAATCGGGGGCATTGATGTACACGCCACGGCCGTTGAGCCACTGGTATAATTCTTTTTGCATCGACATTTGTACCCACTGCGAGTCGTCTAGTCCTTTGTGGCCTGGGTGTTTGGTCGAAGCGCACACGTCGCCGGGATACGGACCGTCGTGTTCGAGTAAATCAAAGCCTGTTTCGGCAATAAATTTCTTGATGCTTTTGAGGTAATTGATGCCCCATTTACTCGCCAAACAAGGCGCATGACCAAAGAAAGCGGCTTTGTCGGGCAAGCCCGTAACGGGGTCAATGACGTCATTTTCGTCGTCAATTCGGCGACTGCTGAAGAGCGAATACCCGCCTAGTTTGATGCCTTTACTGTGGGCATAATCGGCCAAAGATTTGAATTTTTGAATGTTGGCCTCCGAAGCATCTTCCATGTTGAGGCCGCTGCCAAAACTCAAAATAACCATTTCATAACCCGTTTCGGCACACTGGTCTATCACGCTTTTGACTTTCTCTGGCTCTGTGCTGATGAGGTGCATGAAAATGGGGTTTTGAGTTGTCCACGGAAACAGCGTGCGGTACATTTTGCGGCGCGCCAAACCGTTGCGCTCGCGGTCGTAGGAGTCCAACAGCAATTCGTACGAACGAATGGAGGTGTACGATGCTTGGGCCGCCAAATCGATACCCACGCCCAACATCGGATACACTTCTACCACGCAGGGAGTTTCGAGGTAATAGTTGACCTGTGAGGTATAGCTGCTGTCGATTTTCCAGTGCGTGGCTTGGTCCGACAGCTCGTAGCGCATGGCGTTGTTGTAAGCAAAATTGTTTTCGATGTAGAGCTTATGCGGCTTTTTCATCTTTTCGGGCTTGCCCACCACCGCCGATTCTTCTTCGGGCGTGGCCAAAATCTCGTTGACTACCTGATTGATTTTTAGCTCGTTACCCGATTTGTTTTCAATCGTTACCCATTTTTCCAATACGGGTATTCCGTCAAATATTTCATAATGCACGGCCACCTCTACGCCTTTTAGTTCGGCGTTGTTGGATGCAAAATACAGGATCACACCTTTGCCCGTCGGAAGGTTTTTGTTGGCCGTCCACGTGGTAGGCTTCCATTCAAAATGAGGTTTTATAGCAACGGTTTCGTGTCGAACAAACTGAAAATCAACCGAATTACTCTTTAGCTGATTTGTCCATTCTTCCAACAGATACGCATGTTCTTTTTGGCCATAGAGTCCGCCAACGTTGTAGGTTTTGCCGTTGAGCGTTACGCGGGCTTCGGGCCGCACCGACCGCACAAACTGCTCATTGGTCGTCAGGTTTTTGTAACTGACGGTGGCAGCATTGGGCGAAATCTGAATTTGGCGGGCAATGAGCCCATTGTTGATTTCAATGATTTGGCCATTTTTCAGGAGCTTCACTTCGCTCTTTTGGGCAATAGGGGCAATGAGCCAATCCTGGGCAAAAACTGATTGATAGACAAAGAATAGAAAAAAGTATTTTTTCATGGGCTAGGAGGTTTTTAACTACGGAGGGAACACGGAGTTACACAGAGGGCAGTATAACTTGGCAAAAATTAGCCTTTCGGAAAAATACTCTTCGCCATAAATACCTTACCGCCGTCGTCGGAGTGCGTGACTGAGTAATTGAATCCGTGGTGGATAGAATACGCGCCGTATTCGCCCTGCTTATTGATAGCAATGAATCCCACCTGAAAATCTTTGGCCTTGCTGGGGTTGATTTTTACGATGCGTTCCACGGCAATTTTGCAAGCTTCTTCGGGGCTTTTACCCATGCGCATCATCTCCACAATGAGGTGCGTTCCTGCTACGCGAATGACCTCTTCACCTTGGCCTGAACCCGTAGCGGCACCCACTTCATTGTCAACATACAACCCAGAGCCGATGATGGGGGAATCGCCCACGCGGCCGTGCATTTTGAACGCCATACCGCTAGTAGTACACGCGCCCGAAAGATTGCCCGAAGCATCCATGGCGATGGTTCCCATGGTGTCGTGGTTGGGTGTGCCGTCGTCAAAAAAGTTGGGGGCAAAGGGACCGCCTTTGGCTTTTTGACCTTTGCCTTGTTGTTGTTCGATATTGATAACAGGCTTGTATTCAGACTTTTTTAGCCACTCTTTGTAGGTTCTCTCGGCATCGGCCGAAAGCTTATCGGGTTCTTTCTGAAAACCACTTTCTAGCGCAAATTGCAGGGCACCCTCACCTACGAGTTGGACGTGCGGAGTATTTTCCATCACTTTTCGCGCCACCGAAATGGGGTGTTTGATGTGCTGGAGCGCCATTACTGAGCCGCAGTTGAATTTATCGTCCATGATGCA
>JAIXPV010000584.1 GCA_027486105.1 Runella sp.
AAAGTAGAATTCTCCCAAAGCCGCTGCATTGGCGTCATTTTCAAGAAAAAACTGTACACCTGCAAATCGTTTTGACAGATACTCCACCAACGGAACGTTATCAATTTCGGGAATAGCCGTAATTTCTAACGGAACGGTCCGGTTTCGGTTAATCATTCCTGGCAATCCGATGCCTACTTTCTTTACGTTTGGATATTCGTGCAACTGAATCGCGATTGCGTCACCGAGGCGTTCCTCAAAGTGTCCTGACTGGCGCCAACTGGTAGTATCGTGGCTATAAAAATTTGAAATTCGGCCGCTTTCTGTGTCCACGACACCCATTTTGACGTTGGTTCCGCCCACGTCAATACCCAAATATTGTTCCATTTGAAAATATAAATCGTTATCAGTTAGTGGTTAATAGTACAAGGTTAAGTGCAAAGTACTGATTTAACGCGCAAAAATCCTAAACTTAAACAATATCTCCCAACTGCGGACGTATCAAAATTTCTTCTACTACTGCTCCTGCCGAAAGATGATACGCCGACCAAATTGCTTCCGCAATATCTTCAGCCTTTATAAACCGTTCGGGCGGCAATTCTACTCCTTCCCAACTTGAAGTAAACGTAGCCCCTGGCAAAATAGCCGTCACTCGAATTCCTTTGGTTTTGAGTTCCTCCCTCAGTACTTTGGTAAAACCATAGAGGGCAAATTTGGCTACACAATACGCCCCGCCGTTGGGATAGGCCGTGATACTGGCCGTTGAGCACAGCGTAAAAATGTGACCCTTTTTCCGCTCTTTCATTCCTTCTACCAATCCTTGCGTCAGATAATGAGCACTGTAGAGGTTTATTTCCATCATTTGCTCTAAGGTTTTTTCGGGCGCTTCGTGAATTTGGCCTGGCACA
Source organism: Runella sp. (assembly GCA_027486105.1). Taxonomy (GTDB): domain Bacteria; phylum Bacteroidota; class Bacteroidia; order Cytophagales; family Spirosomataceae; genus Runella. The sequence continues at coordinate 888 of JAIXPV010000584.1, forward strand.
AAAAGCCCAGCATTGTTAACAATTATTTCGACGGGTCGGTTGAGGTCCGCGATGAAAGTCACAAATGCTTCTACTTCGGTTTTGACGGCCATATTCACGGCTTTCACAAACAGCTTTGCTGCTGGATATTTTGCCTGAAGGGACTGTTGAAGTTCCATCAAGTCCGACTCGGTACGGGCGCAGGTGACCACATCGAAACCACCAGCCATAAATCGCTCTACGGTAGCTTTGCCAATTCCTTTGGTTCCACTACTAACAATCACAAGAGAGTTCATCTTAAAAAAATATCATTTTCGTTAAGCAAAGGTTAAGATAAAGTTTTACTTTTGTTGGCTTTTTTGTAAGAAAAAGGTATTTTTAACTTAATATTGTTCTTTTTATAACCTTAAAAAACTTACACTTCGTCAATGAATCTTTGGCACATTTGTTCTGCCATTATTACTGCTTACCTGTTGGGGTCTATCCCTTCTGCCATTTGGTACGGTGAAGCGTATTTTGGGATTGATGTTCGGAAATTTGGGAGCGGAAATGCGGGGGCAACGAATACTTTCCGGGTATTGGGCAAACGTGCTGGTACAATTGTACTGCTGATTGATGTATTGAAAGGCTGGACGGCCACCAAGCTGGCCAGTATTCTGTTTTTTCTTGAAGTCATCCAGCCAGCGCAAGTTCCGACCTTCAAATTAATCTTGGGTTTTGCCGCCGTGTTGGGGCATCTCTACCCCATTTTTGTGCGATTTAAGGGCGGGAAAGGAGTTGCCACGTCATTGGGAATGATATTGGCCATTGACCCGCTAGTGGCTTCGGTCTGCATTGTTATTTTTGTATTGGTATTGTTGGTATCTCATTATGTATCACTCAGTTCTATCATAGCCGCCTTTGCATTTCCGATGATGTTGGTCTTGGGCATTTTCGGGAAAGCCAGCACCTTATTGATTGTTTTCGGCTTTATATTGTTTGCGGTTGTGGTCATTACCCACCAAAAAAATATTGTTCGTCTACTCAACGGCAACGAGAGCAGAGTGAATCTTTGGGGACGTCGCAAATAATATTCTTCCGACTTCTTCCTGACCTTTTGTTCATAGTAGTTTGCAAGTTTATGCGGTATGTTTGCGTTTGAATACTAATTTGCGTTCAAATCAGCAACCATATTCTCCAAACGATGTCTATTACCCTCATTCTTATCATCATTACCGTCGGTATCAGTTGGTACGGCTTTCAAAACCCTTCTTTCCTCGACAAGTGCTTACTGAACCCCGTTCGGGTTTCTGCCCACCATGAGTACTACCGGTTTGTCACTTCGGGCTTCGTCCATGCTGACTTTGGTCACTTGATTTTCAACATGTTTAGTTTGTATTTCTTTGGGGAAGCCATGGAAATGTTTTTGGGGGGTATCTTTGGACCAAATGGCACGTTTTATTACCTCGCACTGTATATTCTGGGTATTGTAGTCTCCGATATTCCTACCTTTATTAAACACCGCAAAAACAGCCGCTACAACTCTCTCGGTGCCTCGGGTGGCGTATCCGCGTTGCTGTTTGCGTTTATTTTATTGGCTCCGCTACAAAAAGTCTGTTTATATTTTGCCATTTGTATCCCCGGTTTTCTGTTTGGTGCTCTTTATATGGTTTATTCATTCTACGAATCACGAAAAATGGGCGGCCGAGTCAACCACGATGCCCACTTATACGGAGCCATCTTCGGCATTCTTTTTATGGCGTTGTTATTTCCTGCCGCTGTGCCCAATTTTTTTGAACAGATAAGTACTTGGCGTCTATTTTAGGCTTTTTACGTAGCTATTATCTCTTTTCATCATGAACAAAATCCAAATTCCCCTTCTGCTTGCAGGATTCATTTCTGTTGCCTCGTACGCACAGGACGTATCTGTCCAATACGCTCAAAGCATCACTCCCAAAGACCTTGAACGTCACTTACGCGTTATTGCTCATGATAGCCTCGAAGGCCGAGACACGGGCTCCCCAGGCCAAAAAAAGGCCGCTGCTTACGTAGCCAACTTCTTCAAATCCATTGGCTTACAACCTATTGTTACCGATAAAAACGGTTCAAAATCTTATTTTCAACCCTATGGATTGTACCAAAAAAGTTGGGGCGAAGTTTATCTGGCTACGGAAAAAGAACAATACGAGTTCCAGCAGGATTTTTATTTGAGCGGATTACTCAATGTCCTTTCTGAAGAGAAAGTCCCCGTGGTTTTTGCGGGCTATGGCATTGAATCCGACAAATATGATGACTACAAAAACCTCGATGTGACGGGCAAAGCCGTACTTATCCTTGAAGGAGAACCTAAAAATAAGAAAGGTAATTACTGGATTTCGGGCGACGAAAAACCCTCCAAATGGAGCAGTGATGCGATGTCGTGGCAACGTAAGGTCAGTCTCGCCACGAGCAAAGGCGCAAAATATGTATTGATTGTTTCGAATTTGACGGGTGATGATTTTGCCAAGGAAGTGACCAAACGCGGCGTCATGAATCAGCGTTTCAATCGACTTTCGATGAAGCCTTACACCGAAAAAACCACAGGTAACGCCGCATTTACCATTTCGCGTGCCATGGCGCTCGATTTATTGGACATCAAAGCCAAAAAATTGGCAAAAATCGAAAACACCATCAGCAACAAAGGTCAAAGTTTGGCGGGCAGCCTTCCAGAGCGCAGCGTACGGGTCAAAGCCGAGCGGAAAGAAAATATCGTCATGACCGAAAACGTGCTGGGCTTCTTGGAAGGAACCGACAAAAAAGACGAAGTCATTATGATTACCGCCCACCTAGACCACATCGGCATCTCAGCCGACGGCCAAATCAACAACGGTGCCGATGATGACGGCTCAGGCACGGTGTCTATTCTTGAATTGGCCGAAGCTTTTGCCAAAGCCAAAGCCGAAGGACACGGCCCGCGCCGCAGCATTGTTTTTATGACCGTAACGGGCGAAGAAAAAGGTCTTTGGGGTTCTGAATATTACACCTCTAATCCTGTCATTCCGTTGGCAAATACCGTTTGTGACCTTAACATTGACATGATTGGCCGCGTAGACAACGCCCATAAATCCAACCCCAATTATGTGTACCTCATCGGCTCTGATAAACTTTCGTCTGAGTTACACGCCATCAGTGAGGAAGCCAACAAGAAGTCGGTCAATTTTGAGCTAGATTATACATTCAATAATCCGAGCGACCCCAACCGGTTTTACTACCGCTCTGACCACTACAATTTTGCCAAAAACAAAGTACCAGTTATCTTCTATTTTACCGGCGTCCACGAAGATTATCACCGTCCTGGCGACGACGTAGAAAAGATCATGTTCGACAAGCAGGCCAAGATTGTGCAATTGGTTTTTCATACAGCGTGGGAATTATCCAACCGCGACGAGCGCATTAAAGTCGACAGCAATAAACCATAATCGTAAGGGCAGGCCTGCCTAGCTGCACGCTTCATACAGGGGCAGACGCGAGGCCTGCCCCTACCATCCTAAACCTCTTTCTTATGATAACGTTTGATACCCTTGCTGCCTTCCGCGCGCACCTTGGGCAGTCGCTCGGGAGCAGCGAATGGGTGACCATCACCCAAGAAATGGTTAATGATTTTGCCAAAGCTACGGGCGACAATCAGTGGATTCACGTTAATACAGAATTAGCGAAGGTTTCGCCTTTCAAAACGACCATTGCCCACGGTTTCTTGACCCTTTCGCTAGCCCCAAAGTTCATGTACGAAATGTATCAAGTACAGTCGGTCAAAATGGGGCTTAATTACGGAACCAACAAAGTGCGTTTTACCTCGCCCGTCCCCACGGGAAGTCGAATACGAATGCACGCCATCCTTAAAGAGGTAGAAGACCAACAACCAAACGGCGTCAAATCAGTGATAGAAGCCACCTTTGAACTAGAAGGCAGCGCCAAACCCGCTTGCATAGCCGAATTGATTACGCTTATGTTTGAATGAAAATCAGAGATCAGAAAACGGAGTATGGAGAACGTATTTATGAACATGCTTCGTTTGCCGTATTTCTGGTCTCCGTGTTCCGAACCCTTTAAAATCACCTAAAAACGAATTAAAATGCGTTTAGAAAACAAAGTTGCCATCATTACGGGCGGTGCGCGCGGCATTGGCAAAGCTACTGCCGAAATATTTACCCGCGAAGGAGCCAAAGTAATCATCTGGGATATGCTTGACGCTGGCGAACAAACCGCGCAAGAACTCAGAGACAAAGGTTATTCGGCAGAATTTACCAAAATCAGTGTAACCGACGTGCCCGCCATTGAAGCAGCGGCTCGCGATATTTTTGAGCGTTATGGCCAAATTGACATTTTGGTCAATAATGC
>JAIXPV010000331.1 GCA_027486105.1 Runella sp.
AAGTGACGTAAATTGGATTGAAAATCAACTAAACAACCGACCTCGAAAAACTCTTGGGTATTTATCTCCCATCCAGTTTGCTCTAAAACACCAAATTGCACTTCAAACTTGAATACAAGCATCATAAGAAAGTGGTATAATTATATTTTTATTTTCATCACAAAAACCCCATTTAGCTATACTTGAGCCTTTTTGATATTGACCATATGGTATTAATAATTGATTATTTAGAATGAGCGACGCAGTAGGAGTATGTACAACTTTGTGTTTTAATTGTGTAAATTTAGAATGAAAATCGAGTATACTTTTGTAATCTTCTTCAGATATAATTATATTTTCATGGTTAATGTGCGCTTTATAAGTATAATTATAAGAACCAGTAATTAAAATACTATTGTCAATTATACAAAATTTTAAGTGCATCAAAGGGCTTTCTTTTTCGGACTCACCTATAAGAAATATTTGCCCTCCTACATCACGAAGGTCTTCATATCTGATAGAAGATTCGTGGTTAATATAATTATTGGCCAATATAACTTCAACCCTGATTCCATTACGAGACATTTCACAGAGAGTAGCAAAAAGTTCCTTATCTGTAAACCAAGTTACAGCAATTTCGATTGATTCTTTAGCATTTTTAAAAGAAGCAATTAGTCTATTCCTTATTTCTTTATCAAAATATGTATTAACCTTCATATATTTCTTATTTGGTAGATTTCAACAAAGATATTTTAAAATGGCACACCCTTAGCCTAAATCTGCAGGGTTTTCTCATAAAAAATAAATCTCTATAAATCAACATTTTAACATTAGACACAAATTGCTTGTTTGTCATTAAAATAACTAGATGAGTTACAAAATCTAAGTTTGGGCTATAATAAATCCTAAAAAGACTTGAGTTATTTGGGAGTTACGGGCATTCTGTCATTTTTATGAGAAAGCCCTGCCTAAGTCAGTGTCTCATAACCATCAGGATAAGATTGACAAACCATTAAGCCACAGCAAAACCAGTATAGGGTCGATGCGATTTGGGGAAATAAGCCAATACAATTTCCTGTTTGTTAATTCCTTTTTCAAGCAGTAGGTTAGCAATCCCTATTTCAGTATTATCCTGTTGGATGTGGATTTTCTCCCCAAAATGTCAATGTGAAATACTACGCTGAAGATATGTCGCTCGCCGCGCCAACCTGTCCATAGAAACTGACAGTGATGGTTTGTATCATCACTCACTGTCTCCGCCCAAACATCCTGGCTTGTTTGATAAAATTAGCTTTTGTATTCGTTTAATACTTCAATGATTGCCTGCTGAAACTGTTTTATTCTATCCATTGTATCACCCTTTGAGTTTCTAAATTCACCTTGCATTTGTTTAATGGATGCAAAAATTGCCACAGTATACTCTCTGAGGGAAATTATATTTCAGGTCGGCTGTAATCCCTTCCATTCCTGCCAAAAATGGCGAATTTTGGAGCGATTTACATTTTTCTCAGCGTGCCATAATTCATAGTTTTTCTGCAAATTCATCCAAAATTGCGGAGTATTCCCAAAAGCTTCTGCCAACTTCACGGCCATTTCAGTGCTAATTCCTGCCCGTCCGTTGACGATAGCCGATAAATTGGCACGGGCAATGCCCAAACCTTCGGCTACTTCCGTAATGGTCAAGTTATGCTCGTTGATATAATCCTCCCGTAAAATTTCGCCCGGGTGAACGGGCGGTAAGTTGCGCTTTAACATGGTAGCCTCCTTTTAGTGATAATCTAAAAAATCTATGTCGTGAATGTCTCCCCCATCAAATCGAAAGATAATCCGATAGTTGGGAGTAATTTTGATGGACCAAAAATCTGCCAAATCGCCTGTGAGTTTGTGAATACCTGAACCCATTGCCTGAATATCATCAACTGATGAAACCGCGTCTAACTGGTCTAAAATGCGGTTAATCTTTCGCAAATATTGGGCGGGTAGCTTTGCCCCATTGCCCTCGGTATAGTATTGTAATAAGCCTTTGTGACGAATTGACTGTATCATAACAACATTGTATCATGTAACATTACACATTACAAGTGATTTTTCAAAAAACAGTAGATTAAAAATTTATCTACAATATTTCTCAGGGCTCAAGGCAACTCAAATACCCGCCCAAAATAACTTCCTGCCTCTTCCACCACCGCCTCTGTATCAGCCACTTCAATCCCTGCCAACACTTTTGCCAGGCGTTTTTTGTATTCCAACTGCATCAGTCGCGCTATTTGAATCCGCTGGGCTTGGGGTGAGCCGGCTCCGTGCATGGACTCGGTGAGGTAGCCCACGGCATTGCGGCCCAAGGTGATGTTTTCGATGAGGCGAAACATCCGAAAACGGTCTTCCGTGGGTACGTTGGGTTTACCTTTGAGGTATTTTTTGAGAAGTTCGTGGGTTTCGGGGTTGTTGTAATCCTGCTCGGAAGGCAGCGTGACCATCAATCCACCCGCCAAATCCTGCGCCAAACGACTGATTTCATAAGGAAAACGCGTCACGTGGTGCTTGCAGACATTGGCCAAGACATCGTCGGGTAAATACGCCCCCGATTCAGTGGCGTAGCCTTGATAAGAAGCCGCAATGCCCGTACCGTAAATGGTTTCGTTGAGGTGGGTCATCTCTACTAATTTGTCTTTGATGTGGCTCGCTTTTTCGGCTCCGTTCATTTCGGCAATGTTGGCGGCGGCTCCAATCAGCACATC
>JAIXPV010000435.1 GCA_027486105.1 Runella sp.
ACGTTTTCTATCTCCACAGCCGCTTGCTGGAGCGTGCCGCCAAGATTACGACTTCGGACGAAATCGCTAAAACGATGAACGACTTGCCTGCTTCGTTGAAAGACAAAGTGAAAGGTGGAGGTTCATTGACGGCCCTTCCGATCATCGAAACACAAGCGGGTGACGTTTCAGCCTATATTCCTACCAACGTAATCTCTATTACGGATGGACAAATCTTCTTGGAATCCAACCTGTTTAACTCAGGTATCCGCCCAGCCATCAACGTAGGTATCTCGGTATCTCGCGTAGGGGGTAATGCGCAAATCAAGTCCATGAAGAAAGTAGCGGGTACCCTTAAGTTGGACCAAGCCCAGTTCCGCGAATTGGAAGCATTTGCTAAGTTTGGTTCTGATTTGGATGCCTCTACTAAGCTGACGATTGAACGCGGTCGTCGCAACCAAGAAATCCTCAAACAAGGTCAGTTCTCTCCCGTAAGCGTTGGCGACCAAGTAGCCATCATTTACGCTTCTATCAACGGTGTGCTCGACAAAGTGCCCGTATCAAGAGTAAGAGAGTTTGACACAGAGTTTATCAATTTATTAAAAGCCACTCACCCAGAAGTACTTACAAGTCTGGCTGCTGGTAAATTGGATGACTCTGTCACCGATATTATTAAGAAAGTTGGTCGCGAATTAGCCGCCAAATACGCATAATTGAGCTAAATGTCGCGCATCAAAGAAATCGTCAAGGCTACGCCCCTCATCGGGGACGTAGCCCGATTTATAGGTAAGTACCGCACCCGGGTTCCGGCGGGGCACTTTTACAGCCCCATCGTGTCCGTAGATGAAGTACGTAAACGTGAAGCACAGATTTACCCTACGCCTCCGCGCACATTGCCGGGCCTCGACCTGCGCGAAGCAGAACAAGTAGCGTTGATGAATACGTTCGCAAAATCGTACTTTCCGTCGGTTCCTTTTACCGATACTCCTCAAGACGGCTTTCGGTATTATTTTGTCAACAAGTATTTTATCCACGCCGACGCCACCACGCTCCACTGCATGATGCGGCACTTCCGCCCCAAGCAAATCATGGAAGCAGGGTCGGGATTTTCGTCGGCGGTAATGCTGGATACCAACGAGCGGTTTCTCAATCAAAGCGTAAAATTTACGTTTATTGAGCCTTATCCCGACCGTTTGTATTCGTTGTTGACCCCCGCTGACCGTCAGCAAACGACGATTTTTGAAAAAACGTTGCAGGATATTCCCGTCGAGTATTTTGAAAAACTGGCCGAGAACGATATTCTTTTTATCGACTCTACCCACGTATCAAAAACGGGCAGCGACGTCAATTACTTTTTGTTCGAAATCTTTCCGCGCCTCAAACCGGGCGTCATCATTCACGTTCACGACGTATTTTATCCGTTTGAGTACCCCAAAGCGTGGGTTATCGACGGCAACGGACGTTTTGGTTGGAATGAAGCCTACAGTTTGCGCGCGTTTTTGATGTATCAGGATACGTTTGAGATATTGTTTCACAATGATTTTCTCCAAACGTTTCATGCCGATTGGCTGGCCGAAAATATGCCCACCTACGCCACCCGTGGCCGTGGTTCGAGTATTTGGCTGCGCAAAGTCAAGTAGGCAACAGGCAATTTTATAGTAACCCGTAAATGCCCGTAAGTTGGATTTGGCGATTCAGTACGAATCACCAGTAACAGATAACAGATAACTGTAAAAAAATGGCTTCATTAAAAGAAGTTCGCAATAGAATCACGTCGGTTAACTCGACGCAACAAATCACGAAGGCCATGAAAATGGTGGCCGCCGCTAAGCTTCGCCGTGCGCAAGACGCCATCCTCCAGATGCGCCCTTACGCCAAGAAATTGGGCGAAATGCTCGCTACGGTATCGGCAGGAACCGAAACCGCCGCCGAAAGCCCTTACAAGCAAGTGCGCACCGTCGAGAAGGTGTTGATTGTCACTGTTACCTCCGACCGTGGCCTTTGCGGTGCTTTCAATACCAACGTCATCAAAGCCGCCGTGGCCCTCATTCAGGAAAAATACGCGACGCAGGCCGCCAAAGGTAACGTAGAAATATTGGCTTTGGGTAAAAAAGGCGGCGAGGCATTTTTGCGCCGGGGGTTCAAGGTAAATACTGACTTCATGGATGTGTATAGCCGTTTGAGCTTTGGTGTGGTGAAAGAAGCGGCCGAAAGCATCATGGCCGATTTTGAAGCGGGCAAATACGACGCCGTTGAAGTGGTGTTCAATGAGTTCAAAAACGTAGCCACCCAAATCATCCGCGCCGATCAGCTTTTGCCGATTCCAGAAGCAAAAAATGATTTGAAGGCCACTACGTCTAACGTTAACTATACTTTTGAGCCGTCGGAAGAGCAAATCGTGACCGATTTGATTCCTAAAACGCTCAAAATCCAGTTGTACCGCGCGGTGCTCGAATCCAACGCCTCTGAGCACGGAGCACGAATGACCGCGATGGACAAAGCAACCGACAACGCCCAAGAGCTCATCAAAGCCCTGCGCTTAGAATACAACCGCTCGCGCCAAGCGGCCATCACCAAGGAAATCTTGGAGATTGTCGGTGGAGCCGAAGCGCTTTCGCAAGGATAATTTCGAGTACGATTTCAATAACAACAACGGCCCGCTTCGATGAAGCGGGCCGTTGTTGTTATTGGAATCGCTGTTATTTAATTTTGGTAAGGTTAACGATTTGATTATAAGCACCAAAGATACCTACCCCACCTTGCACATTGGAAAAGACCGGCTGAGGTTCTCGCAGATTAGGTATAAAACCACTCGTATTTGCACTCCAGTTATAGGCGTCTGTTTTGGTTTTTAAATACTGAAAAGCATTTCGGTCTAGCGAATAAAGCGTTGTTTGGAGGGAAACGGTCTCTGCCAGAAAAGCATTAAACACTTTGTTTTCCAAAGGTTTAGGGGGTTGAGTAGCCGTTTCGTACAGATTACCGCCCGTGACAAACCCCAAATATGGGCCCGTTGAAGCTCCTAATTTAGGCGTAAAAATCACATTCTTTAAGTCAAACGAAAACGTAAAAAACGGTATTTTTTCAGGCCATAAAAAACCAAAAGCAAAATCATTGCCTTCTTTTTCTCCCTCTAACAGTAAGGACTCGGGCGTTGGCGGAACGCGGCAGGCGGCTGTTAAAACAAGTCCGGATCGCGTAATAACCTCAAGAGTATAATAGCGGGAAGGAGTCACTTTTAAGATTTGATTACTAAGTACATAGCTCTTGGAGACCGCTTCAAAAACTAACGAGTGACGTACCCCTTCTTCTTCAATGGTCACTTTGGCATCGGATATGACTGCGGCATCAGAGCGGGCTATCTCTCCCAATGCTTTGCCCTGATACACATACACCCGCACGACGGAATCCTGAGGAGATATAAACGAACTGACAGCCACCAGATTTTCAGGAGCAATTCGCTCTATTTCTACACCGCTGTTGCAGGAGGTAACCCAAAAATGTAGCATTAATACCACTGCACTAAGTAAGTACTTCATCAGAATTTGAAATTATAGGTCACCGAAGGTATCACCGGAAAAAGACCTCTTTTAGCCAATACCGTTCGCTGCCCCTGTGGCGAATTTTCGGTCGTTAGGTAATAATAAAGCGGATTTTGGCGGCTGTACGCATTGTAAAGTCCCACTTCCCAGGTTCGTTCTCCCCAACGTTTTTTCTTATGAAATTGCACCGCTATATCCAAACGATGATAGGCTTCCGCTCTGAAACTATTGCGGCTGCCCAAGTAATCAAATCGCTCCGGAAACGTACGCCCCAACCCCGCTTGGGTAAAATAAAAACCCTGCGGCACCGTCAAAGCATTGCCGGTAGCATAAACCCAATTGGCCGAAAGGGTGATTTTAGGAGATAATTTATAAGAGGCCACTACTGAAAAATCATGCCGTCGGTCATAACGCGGATAGAATCGTTTGCCACCGTTAAGTGAATCAAATTGATGAACGGTCCACGAGAGTGTATAGCCTATCCAACCCGTCAGTCGGCCTTTGTTTTTTTGAAGTAATACCTCTGTTCCGTACGACCACCCGCGTCCGGTGGTTACGTTGTCTTCCCATTGCAACGGTCTGGCCCCCTCATCAAACGACAAAAATGTGGCACCTTCTTTATACGCCACAATGCCGCGCATCCATTTTCGGTAACTCTCAATGGTCAACGCTACACCTGCTTTTGGAAACGACTTGGTCAAACCGATTGCCACTTGGTCAGCCTGTTGCGGCGGGACTCGGTCGGTGGCGGGCACCCATAAATCGGTCGAAAGTCCGGTACCCGTATTGGTCAACAAATGCACAAATTGATTATTGCGGGCATACGATGCTTTCACAGTCCACTGTTGAGGCAGTGCATATCCAACCGTCAGCCGTGGCTCGGCAAACAGATACGTTCGTCCCGAAGCAGCCAATCCATTGAGCCGCAGTCCAGCATTGACCGAAACTTTTTTATTGGTGTATGTGTCTTCAGCATAAAGCGCAAACTCCTTATTTTCAAAGAGTTGATTTTCAGAATCTGATGTGCCGGCTGCTCGATTTTCACTGATATATGCGCGTGGCTTAAAACGATGATTGGTGAGCAATGCCCCAAATTTCAGTTGATGGGAATTCGTGGGGAAGTAGTCAAAATCAGCTTTGAGCGTATAATCTCGAATGGAAGAAGTAAACTCCGTAAAAGTGCTTCTTACGGCACTGCCGTCGGAAGGTCGGCGTTCAAAATCATCGAATAATCGAAAACGAAAATCAGTTACGGCCAAGGTGGCATTCAAAAAGAGTTTTTGGTTGAATAAATGATTCCAACGCAACGTACCCGTGGCATTGCCCCAGCCTAAGCCCGAATCGGTTTTGATAGTAGAAGTGGAACGCTCTACGTATTCTTGATTTATTAAGGCATCATTGCCAAAATAACCGCTCAGGTAAAGTTTATCTTTGGTTCCCAGATCCACATTGAACTTGGCATTCAAATCATAAAAACGATACCCCGTTTTCAACTCTTTTGACATAAAAGGCATCGTGAGCACATCAAGATAGGTGCGCCTTCCCGAAACCAGAAACGAAGATTTCCCTTTTTGCAATGGTCCGTTAAGCGTTAATCGGCTGGAGAGCAGCCCTATTCCGCCTTCCCCCCTCAATCGGTCTTTGCCGCCCTCCTTCATTTGTAAATCAATGACCGACGACAGCCGCCCGCCATATCGGGCAGGAAAACCGCCTTTCCAGAAGTCCACATTTTTGATGGCATCGCCGTTAAACACGGAGAAAAAACCGAACAAATGATTGGCGTTATATACCTGTGCTTCATCCAATAAAATCAGATTTTGGTCCGGGCCGCCGCCACGTACGTACAAAGCGGTACTGCCTTCCGTGCCTTTTTGAACTCCCGGCAAAAGTTGCAGAGCTTTGATAACATCTTTCTCTCCCAGCAGCGTAGGAATTTGTTTGATTTGCGCTATCGGTAAGCGCACCACGCTCATTTGTGCCGGTGGGTTGGTTTGGCGCTGCTCGCTGACAGTAACCTCTTCCAACTCCTGTGCGTTGGGCATAAGCAGAATGTCCTGTTGCTCCGATTGAGCGAGATTTACCGTTTTCTCTTCAGTTGCGTAGCCCAATGCCGAAAAACGTACGTTAACGGCTTGATTGGCAGGAAGGCGAAGTGAATAAAATCCGTAGGCATTGGTAGCGGTGCCGGTCGTGGTGCCTGCCACACTGACCGATGCACCGATAAGACTCTCCCGGCTGCCTTTTTCTCGCACGTAGCCACTAAGCGTTACGGTCTGGGCCTGTACCGCAGCACTTAGCAACATCAATAACCAATACTGTTTCATAGCTGATAAATAGGTACTCCTTATTTGCGCTTCGCGACAAAAGATACTTCGCCACCAATCTTATTAACGTTTCTGACTTGCTTAGCAGTGAGTATATTATCCGCAACCGTCAATTCCCAGTCTCCGTAAAGGAGTAAATTGCCATTTATTACAGTTCGTATCATCAATTCGGAAGGCTTTTCTCCATAAGCGCCTACTTGGTTGAATTTGAATAATTTGGCAGAATAGTCATAACGGTATGTATTTTCAAATACAAGCCCATTTAACTCTAACTCACCTGCACACAGATTGAAATTCTTCTTTTTGTAGTTACACTTTGTAAACAACAAAACACCGGACTTAAAAAATGTTTTGAGTGAATCAGGAGCCGAACCGGTTACATTGAACGATTGTATTTCCCACGTACCAATGATTTTATCAAATTCTGCCTGCACAAATTTGTTTTCTTTGGTGTGACAGGATTGGAAGATAATTCCACAAATCAATAGCAGAAGAAATATCTTTTCTTTCATTATTATGTACGGTTGGCGGTAAAGGAAGCCAGAGCTCCCATATAGGGATTATTACTGAGTTGTTTGGCAACCAAAACCGTATCATTAACAATGATTTCCCAATTGCCACTCAACAGTGTCGTCACTCTTGTTTCTTCGTCTGTCATTTTAATGATGCCAGAACCGTCTTTGCTTAGCGCGCGAACCTTAAAGATAAAATTACTGTCGAATCTATAACTGATTTTATAGACCCCGGTATTTATTTGAATATCCCCTTCACAATACGTATTTGAGTGTTTAACATTTTTTGATCGACAGCTTTTAAACAATATTTCGCCTGACTTCAGCAAGTCTTTCCATTCATTGGCCTTTTTCCCTTCCACTGCAAAGGAGTTTATTTTCCATTGCCCTTCGATCTTGTCCAACTCCGTTTGGATAGTCTTTTCCTGTTGAGTTTGGCAGGATGAAAAAAGAGAAAGTAGCAAAATCAAATAAGCAAATACTTTTCTTTTCATGCTGTATTGAGTTTTTATTTTCGGATAGCCGTAAAGCTAATATCTCCTTTCACGCCATTTTGGTTTTGTTTTTGCTTACCAATTAATTTATTATCAACCACCGTAAGCTCCCAAGCACCTGCAAATAACTGACTGCCTTTTTGAGCAACAACTTCTTGGGCTGGAGTTGGTGAAATTGAAAAACCTAACCCATTAATATAAAAAAGCTTTTTATATTAATCATAGCGAAAACGGGACAAAAGCAAGGTTCCATTCAATTCCATTTCCATCCCACACGTACCCGATTCGTCTTTAAATTGCTTTTTGTCGTATTTACATTCTTTAAAAAGTAATACCCCTGATTTAACATAGTTATCAAGGTTAGCAGGTACAATTTCCATTGTTGCAAAAGATTCGATTTGCCATTGACCGCTTATTTTATCAAATTCCGTTTGAATAAATTTCTCTTCTTTGGTTTGACAGGAGAAAAGCATCAATATCAAAAGGATTAATTCTAAGTTTTTTATACCAATCGTGTATTTCATAAAACTTACATTTAAATTAAACAGGAGCTCCTTGAAAATATTTAATTTAAGAAACTCCTGCTTTAATTAGTTAACTGGTTTAAAGATTCCTAAATACAAGTGTAAATCCATTTCTTAAACCCGCACCGGCAATGGGGTCCTAATATACTCTTGCCATCACTCTCCATGGCCCGTCAACATTAAGATCGTTGTAATATTTTATACTATTCGCTTCAGAGTAAAATTGAGTCCAAGAAGCCATTGGATGCCATGAGTCATACCAACGATCTTTTTTTTCAAGACCTACGTTAATACTTCTAACTCCATTGTCATTTTCAACGCTTATATCCATTCTTTCCGGCCAATTCATGCTTACATTTTCCCAATAGATATCTTGAACTAATAGTTTCCCATTTTTAGCCCTGATTTCTTTGGGTGAAACTTTTATAGAATAACCCACAATTTGACCGGATAAATCTGCATTAAGAATTTCTGTAATAATTCCTGAGTGAAGTTTAGGCATATCTGAACGTTTCTTTTCATTAATGAATGTACTTGAAAGAGCTACCGGTTCTTTTACAGTTGAAAACTCATTGCGAAAAAGCGGGATTACAGCATAATTAAACCCTTCTAAATGCTGTTCCAACAAATCGTTGTTCTGAGCTGCAAAACGTATTACGACTTTATTCCCGCTTTTTTCATCAATGAATGTTACATCCTTCTTAAAAAACTTCACTCCTTCTTCTTTCTCCATTTGGTCAATGACGCTTAATGGCTCTTCACCTGCTTTTGCAGTGGTCGGCAAGACTTCCGTCTCTTTGGGCTGATTACAACTAAACATTACGGCGGTCACAAAGAGCGCCCCCATCGTTGATAGAACGATTTTTTTCATACTTTTGTACGAGTTTAAATGGTTAAATAATTGTTTAGACCGTCTGAAAAAGTCACCGCAGCCGTCCAAAGTCGTGGTGGCTTTTTCTTTTTGA
>JAIXPV010000016.1 GCA_027486105.1 Runella sp.
ACCGTTTCCAACGCCGCTTCTATGGCCTTTTCTATACCTATTTTTGGAGCTTCTGACAAAAGCGCGTTTGCCTGTTTTTCAAGCGATTGCTCATAGGTCAACCTGCGTTTTGTATAGGTATCATAATAGGCCCGTAGCAACAGCATTTGCCACCGCCAGTTGCCTTTTAAGGTTGGAGTAGCGGTTTCTAAGTTTTTCCAAAAAGCAAACGTTGCCTCTACGCCGCCGTTTTGAGTGAGTGGGCCTTTCCAGTTATTTTCAAGTGCCGCAATACCGTCGGCGGCGGGTTCAGTAACGGTTTTTCCAAAGAAGAAATTTGTATAATCGGTCAAAATCTCGCGGACGTCCAATTGCGGATTCCAACCGCGCATACTCCAAATCACCTTGTTGACATCGTCGTGACTACCGTCGGAATACGAGACAAACCCGTCGGTAAAAGGTGCGTAGGTTTGGTGGATTTCAGCAAAGGCGTACGGACGCGGATTGGACGCTTCACGGCCCAGCGTGAGGGCATAAGCCTGATCCCAACCACGCACGGGAAACTCACAGCGGACGTTGTGCGTAATGTCGGGATACTCGCGGTGTTGGTATTTTTTTGGCAAACGATACCGGGTTTCGGCCATCGGCGGACTACTTGGCCCGGATACCACGCCCTGCAACCAATCGGGGTTATTCTCTGCCAAATAGCGATAAAAATAATCTACCTGCTCTACGCTGAAGCCCTGCAACGAAATCCAGATTTTGGCTTTGGGGTGGTATTTAGTCAAGATTTGGTGCAGGTCTTTTAAAAACGGCATCACTTCGCGCGGATGATTGTCGCCAGGGTCACCACCCGGTACAAAAATATGGTCAAGCCGCGGGCAGTTTTTGTAAAATTCTTCATGCAATTTGAGTTCGGCGGCGCGTTTTTCTTTGTCGGTCAGCTCAAACGTGACGGGTGTCCAAACCCAATAATCCATGTCGTAAAGTTGGCATAATTCGCCCATTTTTATCCGCATTTCTGACGCAGGAATCTTAAAATGCGGGTTGGTTTTTTCATCTTCGTGAAACGGAATTCCTTCTACGGAATTGGTGCCAAAAATGGCTAACTCCCTAAAATATTGTTCATACTGTGCCACACTCCACGCGTCGTATGAGTTGGCAGTGTGACGATACCCCAATTGATGCCCCCGAATAGGATACGCTGGGGAAGTTGCAAAATCCACTTTAGCCTCTAATTGCGCCACTCCCGTCGACAATTGAAGTTTTCTGAGCAACCAACCCGTACCAAACAATACACCCCGTGCATCGGCTCCGATAACCCACACAACCCCGCCTTTCTCATGGGCTTCACTCACTACCCGAAACCCTTCTGCTTGGTATTCTGCACTGCTTTTATCGGTTCGGGCAGGAATGCTTTTTCCCAACAATTCACGGTCACCTGAAAGTACAAGTGCAACCGTTATAGCATTGGTTTTAGGCCAAGCCGTGGCGGTTTTCAGCGTAATATTGGTACGTTTGGCTATTTCTTCTGTCAACATTCGCGCGGCGGTTTCCTTCATGGGCGAAGGCACCGACGGTGCCATGATAATTGCCGCATTTTTTAGAGAAATGGGTTGCGCATTCAGCGTCAGTGCGCCGCAAAGAAGAAGCCCAAAGAGATAGAAAGTATTTTTAGAAAACATGGGTTTGTGAATCAAATGAATGTTGTGGTACTTCTCTTGCGATGCAGCCTTGGAAAGTTTTTGAAACTTTCCAAGGCTGCATCGCGATATATAATAGAAGGAAATAGATGCCTCTAGCACGACAAAAATCTACGGCATGACAAAGGCACTTTCCAAATTATACCCCTTCACCCGCACCGCAGGTGCTTTGTTATCACCATCTTTTTTGTAGCATTTTACGCTGACGGTTTTGGTTTCACCCGGCAATAACGATAGGTAATTGTCCGTCCAAAAAACGGGTAAAATCGCCGCGCCTTTGGCTTCTTTGGCCAATTCTAGTTCAATAAAAAACGCCACTTTTTCCGACGAATTGGTCAGTTTTACGGTCACTTCGTATTCGTCGCCCTGCTCTTTGACGTTCTTTTCGGTTTGGATTTTTACTTTGGGCAGGGTATTCAACGCCGTGAAATCCGCGTATTGTTTTTGGGGTGTATAAAACCAGAAATATTGTTTCCAATCCAACTCGTCGGTTTTGGTTGGCAGCCAATAAAAGTTGTCTGCTACGACTTCGCCGGCCGTATTCTTGAGTTTCAACGATAGGAAATATACTTGATTATTGCCTTGTAAGACAGGCAGTTGCAACCATTTCAAGACGGTATTTTCAACTACATCAAACGTTTGTTTCTGCTCAAAAACCACTTTTGAATTTTGGTCCAACAGCTTCACTTCTGCCTGATAGCCTTTGATGGTAGTACGCGTATCGTTGCTGACGTGGAGAGTGCGGTTGAAATAATCATAGACCACGTTGAGTGGTTGAGCCGCTTTTTTTGTGCCATAATACGCCCCCGTCGGCATGAGGTAGTAGTCGTACAATTGCCAGTAAAACTCCGGCCAAGGCGAGTTGAGCATCCACTGCACCACGCCCGTAGCAGTAGGGCGATTGATGACGTGTGCTTCAAACATCGGGCGAATGGCTTCGTAGTTCATCAACTGCGCTTTCATTGCCAACTCGTCCAAATTGGCCGGTGTGCCATATTTGTTGTTGAGGGCTTTGAGATATACGCCCATCGTGTTGAAATCTTTGCGGCCAGAGTGATAATTCCACATTTTATTGTCGGCGGGCCACAAATCGGCTTCGGGAATCATCTTTTTGATGCTTTCCACGGGCGGAATCTGAGGGCCAGGCCCGACCTCAGAATTGAAGCCGTAAGCCCCACCCAGTTTTTTGTCTTCGTACCAATATACTGGCGGCACATACTCATAAGGCCCGTTCATTTTCATGCCCGACGATCCCGTCAACGTGCTCACAAATGCCCCCGACGATACCAAGAACTCCCGCGTGGGGTCG
>JAIXPV010000020.1 GCA_027486105.1 Runella sp.
GCGAGCGGTGAGGGGGTTTTTAGGGTCCAGCATCCATTGGGCCAGTCCGAGGCGGTTTTGAGGGTACTTTTTGGAATCAAAAGGAAGAATAAAATTGGGCATATTGGCCGTGACTACATCCCCGAGTTGGTCATAATTCCCACGGTTCAGAATGTGCGTAGGTCGTAGCGTGTCTTTGTCCTGCATCACCATGACCAAGACCGCCGCCGTGTCGGTTTTATTCACAAATTTCAGAATATCTTTGACATCTTTCGTGGTGATTTTCATGTTTGGCGGGTCAGCAAAATTGGCGTCAATGGTGCCGAAAAGCCCTTTTTCAGGGACTTGGTTAAAAAACGCGAAGGCACTGTAATAGTCTTTCTGCAAAATAGGGTCGTACTTATGGTCGTGGCATTTGGCACATTCGTAGGTGAGCGCCAAAAAGGTTTTTCCGTACGTGTTGGTCCGGTCGGTTACGTACTCGATGCGGTATTCCTCGTCAATGACGCCGCCTTCCTGCGTGATTTTGTGGTTGCGGTTAAAACCCGTGGCCAGCATCATTTCCTTGACCGAGGGGTCATCGGCTTTTTTGCCCTGTTTTTTGGCCAACAAGTCTCCAGCCAATTGCCATGTTACGAATTTGTCATAGCCGTAGTTTTGATTGAAGGCATGAATCACCCAATCGCGCCAAGGCCACATCGTGCGGAGACCATCATCCTGATATCCGTGCGAATCGGCGTAACGGGCGGCATCGAGCCATGGGAGCGCCATTTTTTTTTTTTTTTTCTTACTCTTGAGCAGTTCGTCCACCACTTTTTCGTAGGCGTTTTCGGATTTATCTTTCAAAAAACGTTCCTGTAATTCAAATGAAGGGGGTAGCCCAGTAATGTCGAGCGCTACGCGTTTGAGTAGGCGTTCTTTATCGGCTTCTTCGTTGGGAGAGAGGCCATTTTCATCCATTTTAGCCAGCGTAAACCGGTCAATTTCATTTTTAGGCCAAGCTTCATCGCTTACTTCGGGGAGTTTGGGTGTGGTGGGTGCGATAAACGCCCAGTGGGGTTTGTACTTAGCTCCTTGCTTAATCCATTTTTCTATAAGGGCAATTTCGTGCTCGGTTAGCTTGAGGTTGGACTCCACTGGGGGCATTAGTTCGGCCGTATCTTTGGTAGTAATACGGAGCCAAACGGCCGAATTGTCCAAATCGCCAGGGACGATGGCATGAAGTTTTGGATTATCTTTCAGTGCGGCATAGGCCGCGGCTTCTGTATCAAGACGCAAATCGGCTTCGCGCTTGTTGGCGTCGGGGCCGTGGCATTTAAAGCAACGGTCGGAAAGAATCGGCCGGATATGGTAATTGTAGTCTACCTCGTCGGGAATTGACGCCGCCGACGCGCTGCCTCGGTCGAGAAAGCAAGCCGTCGTAACGCACGCTAACGCAACCCCAACACCTATTAAAAGCCTGTTTTTGAGCAAATAAGACTTTGCCGAAGAGAATATTTTCACGTTAATGGTCGAAACAGTTTATAATAAGTACAAATATATTTTAAAAAATATTAAAAACTAATTTCTACTCCTTGACGGCAAATAATTTATGCAAACACTACTTTATTGTAAATTTCGGGAAGGTCAATCACACAGTCTCCAATCTGAATAGTGGTATCGTTTTCGTTGTAAGTATGACTTAGCCACTCGGCTTCGCTCAGTTTTTTAATCACTTCTACTTTCATTTTTTTTGAAGAAACCAGCACGTATTCACGGAAGGAAGGAATGGTTTTATAGCAATCAAACTTCTCGAGGCGGTCGTAACTTTCGGTAGAATCTGACAACACTTCGACAATAATTTCGGGATTTTCGAGCGCATCTAGGCCGTTGGGGGCTTTTTCGTACACAGGGTTTTTGCAAACAATGACTACCTCGGGAAAGACGTATTTTTGACAACCTTCAATTTTTATAAGTTGGTCGCTTGTCAATACGAGACATGCTCCAGACCGAAGACATCCTTCGAGCAAATAAACGAGATTGGAGCAAATGCGTTTATGGGCAGGTTGCGCGCCTGCCATCGCAACTACTTCACCGGCATGGTATTCGAGTTTAATGTCTGATTTCTGAAGTAAATCAAAGTATTCTGCTACTGTTACGAGCGTTGATGTTTGCATAACTTCATCTTTTTTACCAAAAATACAAGAATTTGGGTAGTTGGCAAAGGCGGAAAGCATTTTAGAGAAAGTCCAACTCCCCGCGTTTTTTACTAACTTTGCCTTTTAATTTTGAAGATACATGGAAACAACTCTTTTGAGCCGTATTACGCTAAATCCAAATGTAGGTCACGGAAAGCCTACCATCAGGAATACGCGTTACTTAGTAGAGGGTCTTTTGGAATACCTTGCTGCCGGCGATAGTATTGACGAGGTCTTAGAGTCCTTTCCCGATTTAGAAAAAGAGGATTTATTGGCTTGCCTTCAGTATGCATTGGCTACTTTGAAAGTTCAGGGAGCAAATTTAGCGGCATGAAATTTCTCATCGACGCTCAACTTCCGCCTGCCTTAAAATTTGTCTTTTCGAGCCGTGGTTATGAGGCATGTCATACGCTTGATTTACCTCTTAAAAATAATACTCCTGATCAAGAAATAGTAGCATTGGCTGAACGGGAAGGGTACATAGTAATTACAAAAGACAAAGATTTCTACAATTTGTTTGTTTTAAAGCATCAGCCTGAAAAGCTTATTTTGGTACGAGTCGGAAATATTCGAATAAAAGACTTAAAGGCTATTTTTGAAAATAACTTTGATAAACTTCTGCACCTTCTCAACCATAAAGACCTCGTCATTGTTGGGATTGATAAAATTGAGATACACATTTAGATGAAAATTTATTGGCGCATTTTACAGTACGCGCGTCCGTTGAGCCGATACGTGGGGCCGTACTTTATTACTTCATTATTGGGTAGCTTGTTTGGGGTGCTCAATTTTACGTTGATTCAACCTTTGTTGGATGTTCTTTTCGGAAAAGCAAAAATCCCTGAGCAGTTGGTTTTTCCGTCGTTTCGATTCGATGCGGCTTACCTTGTCGATTTGTTTCAGTACTACTTCGGCCACGCCATTCAGGATTATGGCAAATACGGCGCGCTGCAGTTTGTGTGCGGAGCCATCATGATTTGTGTGTTGTTGTCCAATGTGTTCAAGTATTTTTCCATTCGTATCATCGAAAATTTCAAAGCCTATACCGTGTCGCAACTACGGCAGGCGGTGTTTGATAACGCCATTCGGTTGAGCTTATCGTTCTTTTCCAATGAGCGCAAAGGCGACCTCATTTCTCGGGTAACTACTGACGTTCAGGAAATTGAAAACTCACTTGGGCGGGCCTTCAGTGCGTTGTTCAAAGAACTTTTTACGCTGATTTTCTATTTCGTAACGCTGTTTGCGATGTCGGTCAAGCTAACCTTTTTTACGCTCATCGTGATTCCACTTTCGGGAATTATCATCGGCACATTGGCCAAAAAACTCAAAGAATCGGCGTCGGAAGTGCAGCAGCGGTTGAGCAATATCATCAGCGTGTTGGACGAAACTTTTGGCGGCATCCGGGTCGTAAAAGGTTTTAATGCCGAAAAAGTAATTCAAAAGCGTTTTGCCGCCGAAAACCAAGGCTATCGTCATGCCTTATTGCGGATGGTTTTTCGGCAGGAATTAGCCCCACCCATGTCGGAATTTATGGGTGTGGCTGTGGTGGCGGGCATTTTATTGTACGGCGGTTCGATGGTACTATCGGACAATTTTGAGCTGTCGGCGTCTACTTTTGTGACCTATATCATCATCTTTTCTCAGGTTTTGCGACCCGCCAAAGAAATCTCCAATGCCGTGAGCGGTATTCAGCGCGGGGTGGCGTCGGGTGAGCGTATTATGCGTTTGATTGACACCCCCGTTGAAGTAAAAGATGCACCCAATGCAACGCAGGTAAAAACGTTTAACCACGCTATTGAATTTCAAAACGTATTTTTTGAATACGAAAAGGGTATTCCTGTTTTGCAGGATATTTCGTTTACGATTGAAAAAGGCAAAACCGTGGCCTTGGTGGGCTCTTCTGGCGGTGGGAAATCGACGGTGGCCGATATGGTGCCGCGTTTTTATGACCCTACGGAAGGAAAAATTTCAATAGACGGCGCTGATTTGCGCGACGTAACTACAAAATCACTGCGCGACCAAATGGGCATTGTGACGCAAGAGTCTATTTTGTTTAACGATACCATTTTTAATAACATCGCATTTGGAACTGACGCTTCGGAAGAACAGGTGATTGCCGCTGCTAAAATCGCCAATGCGCATCAGTTTATTGTAGAACAAAATGATGGTTATCAGACCGTTATCGGTGACCGTGGCACGAAACTTTCGGGTGGGCAGCGCCAACGCCTAAGCATTGCACGAGCGATTCTTAAAAATCCACCAATTTTGATTTTGGACGAAGCTACCTCGGCGTTGGATACCGAATCCGAGAAACTGGTACAGGAAGCCTTGACCAACTTAATGAAAAACCGCACAACCCTCGTGATTGCGCACCGCCTCAGCACGATTCAGCACGCCGACGAGATTTTGGTACTGAGCGGCGGAAAAATCATCGAACGCGGTACACACGAGGATTTGTTGACGGATGAACAAGGGTTTTATCGAAAATTGAGCGTCATGCAAAGCTGATTTCAAAAACTCCACGTATTCTTACTGTGGTTGTAAGGCTCTAACGAAAACTTGAAACCATTTCTGACGCCAAAATCATTGGATTGCCCAATGACATAATAAACACCGAGCCGTATTCTTTCTCGGCCTATCTTGAAGACCCGGTTCAATCCAAAAAAGACTTCTGAATACTGGTATTTTCGTTCGGGAACGTACAAAAAACCACCGCCTGCTACTTCTCTGATTTTAGTTTTGTTGAATAACGGTATTTTGCTCGTCAGAAAACCGTTGAACTGATGCACGTAGTGCGATTCAAAATACCAATTGAAGACAGGGAATGTCTTGGGAATCAGTTGGTAAGTAAGCATGGCGGGTGAAAAAAAATAGTTGTCGCCGCCCCGCATGTATTTGTAATCCATCACCGCTAAGCTGGTGGTATCCAGAAATTTCCCAACGTTGAGGCGGTACTCGGAGGTGCCGATGATACCAATGTTGAAAGTTTGCCGAACAGAGGCTGACAAATGGGTAAATACGTTGTTGTTTTGACCGCTTATGGGCCAAGCGCGGTCTAAATTGACGCTGAAAGTGGGGTACTTTGAGCCCAAAATTACTTTTTCGTTGGGTTCTCTCAAATAAAGCTGTCGAGGGGTATATTCGATGCCAACGTTGGTTCGGTAGACGTGGCTGGTGGGAAAAGGTTGGGGAGTATTGTTACTGAAAATTCTATCGCCCAAAGACCCAAACTTAAAATCTGCTAGGTCGCTACGGTTTTCATAATACACCTGCGTGTTGAGATAAAATCCGTTGAAGAGCTCGGTACGGTGCCGCACTTCTGCAAACTTATTCTGATAAAAATTGCTTCGTCGGGCTATATCGCTCAGGGTGGCAGCCCCGTTGATGACGTTGAAACCCGACCCTACCGCGAAGTAGATGTTGGATACTTTTAGCGGATTATAAAAATAATTCAGGTTGATGTTGCCTTTAAGGTCTTCGTTTTTGAAGCCGTACGTAAAACTCGTGTTAATCCACACCTGTTTTCGGTTTTCATGACGCTTATAATAACCCAAACCGTATCGAATTCGCCAGCCACCGATGGCCAAAGGGTCGATGAGGCCCAAAATTGGGTCAAAATACCAATTGTTTTTCTTATCTCGGTTGATGTGCCCCATGCCCAAATAGATGATTTTGGGAAGCGTGATTCGGTTGTAAATCTTGTCGATAGAATCTAAATAGGCTTTTGAGTTTTGTAATATTTCAAGCCGTTCTTTTTCCTTGATGACTTTTTGCTCGTCTTTGGTAAGAGGATGGGGTCTAATTTTCTCCCAAAATACAGAATCTCTTTTGTAGGCATTTTCGGTTGTTAGGCCTACTTCATCCCCAAAAAATCGTTTGGGTAAATTCAGGTCAAATACATAGTCGGAGTGAATGACTTCGGTCTTGCCAGATTTTTTCGTTCCGCCTTCTTTGACTTTCCACGTATAAGTAATTTTTGAAGCAACCCAACGGTTTTGAATGTTTTCAAACTCTTGCTTCACCCCAAATTCGTCGTAGCGCAGCAGACCTCTTTTGGTTAATTTCAAATCCACCTTACGCAGTACCCACTTATCTTCCAACACTTCTATTGTACCCTCATACAGTGCGTTGCCCAAGGCTCTGGGCGTAACTTTGATTTGAAATATCTTGTCCTGACCCTCAAAATAATACTTGAGCAACTGAAATTTATAACTCAAAAAAGTAAGATCGCTCAGCGGTGATATAATCTCATTATCGCCGATTTTGGCGATTTTTTGGTGGTTTTGGTAAAAATTAAACTCGCCGTCGGTGACTGATTTGAAAAAAAGGGTGTTTTGGTCGCCTATTTTTTTTACGGCTTCACGCTCTTCTTTTTGTTGACCAGTATGGCTTTGGTACCTAATGAGCTGACATTCAAAAATGTTGAGATTGGGAATACTGTCTTTTTTTGTGGGTGCTTTGTCGCTTAGTTGGAGCTGTTCGTTTGGATTGGGAGGCAAGTCTTCGTCTTTCTTTTTTACAACTTTTTTTTCCACTACCTCCACACTTTTGATATATGCCTTGGCTTTGTAGTTTTGGTATTGATTTAAAATTGCTTCTTTGTTTTCAAGCACTTTTTTAATTACTTCATATGATTCATCTTTCTTTTTGATTTTCACCACTACCTCGTCCAACTGCTTATAGTCAATTTTCAGGAAAATATTCTTTACCAAATCTTTGTTAGCCACCACTTCAAAAACCTCCGTTTGATAGGCCATGGAAGAAACCGAGAGGCGGTTCAAGCCTTCTAATAACTTAATTTCGTATTTGCCTTGCGCATTGGTCACCGTGCCCGTATTGTTGTTTACCACCCGAATGGATGCGCCCACCAACGGCTCGTTGTTTTCGGAATAAACGTAGCCGCGCAGTATAAAATACTCTTGGGAAAAAGACAAAAAAGGCAACAAAAAAAGGCTGGCTAGCAGGAGTTTGTTTTTCAAAAGGCTGTAGTTAAAGTGTTTATCGTACGATTTGCACCTTTCGAAAAAACGTATTGAAGGGAGTTTTTATTTTCTTATTCCACTATTTGATGTTTTTATCCCCGTGTGAAGGCCCGCGAATTGCCAGTGGACTGACAGAAAGTTGCCCACATACACTCTAAAAAATGATATTTAGCGGGTCACCATTTTCTGTAAACAGCACATTGCTCAAATGCCCGATTTCGGCGTAGCCGTTGTTGTCAAAATCCAGATTATTAAAAATGGCCTCAATTTCGTAGGCTTGCACACGGCGGTGAAAGGGCTTGAGCGTGCCGCCGTATTCGCCCGCCGCCACGGCAGGATTCCATTGCAAATGCGCATCGACAATCGTGCCGCGCGGAGCCATAATGCCAGGATTGCCCAAGCCCCGGAAATCATAGCGCTCGGGATGGTCGAGTCCTAAGGCGTGGCCGAATTCGTGGGCGGCGGTGGTAGAGTCTCCCAGATTGTCGGACGTAATCCAGTGCCCGACGTTGTCGCCTAAACCAAAGCCCATAAACGAACGCGTAACGTGATTCTGGGCTTCGAGACGAATGAAATTATAACGAAAATTGGTGTTTTTGAAAGCTAATTGAATCACTTTTTCAAAGCTAACAACCTCATAGTCAATCCGCATATAAACTTCGTAGATTTCCCCGTCAAAGTTAACGCTGGCCTTAGGTTCGTGGTACATGTCACGAATTTCGGTGGCTATTTTTTGGGCTAACTCTTCAGTGGCTTGGGTACCGTAGAAAATAAGTTTGGCAGAAATGGTAACGATTTTACTTTGTTCGTTTCGGATTGCTAGAGCGGCCATTTTATGGATTTTTAAGAGCAATTCCTAAAACGAAAAAAAGTGTTGGACCATATAATACCCCTAAGATTTAGCTGATGATATGCGTTTCAAGAGATACTTCCAGTAAAAGGAAAATGGCATCGTTGGAAAGAGCCTCAAATTCTACCGTGTCTGCTCCTTGCAGGGCCAGCCCGTCGCGGGGGTGGAGTAAGCGATTTTGTACTTCAAAAGCGCCCTCAATAACAAATATAAAAATCCCATGCGTATTGGGATGTTGCACTTCATAAATCCCTTCTTTCCGCCCACCGAATTGCCCAACGTAAGCCCTTGTTTGGGTGGAAAAAAGAGGGATTAATTGATTTTTTTGTTGAAAATCAAACGAGTTTTGCATTAAACCTGGCCTAAATTCCTGCTCATTTCCCCTGAGCCAAATCTGTACAAAATTGACAAGTTCGTCAGGATACGGGTTGGTGATTTCGTAGTCCATGCCTTGGGTTGCGGAGAAAATTTGCACCTGCCCTGCTTCTACAAAACCCGCGTTTCCTAAGCTATTACGGTATTGAATAGCTCCTACCAGAGGCAGCAAAATCACTTCCGTATTTTCATCCACATGCATTTTAAGGCTTTTACCTGCGGCCAGGGTGTCGTCATTAAAAACCCTCAATCGTCCAAACGGCTGACGATGTTCGTTATAGTACGCCCCAAAATTGAAGCCATGAAAGCTCCGAAACCAATCGGTTTGCGAACAGCCGCGTTGGTCGGCCAAAAAAATCGTTGCTTCAATTTGGGACATTCCTGTCAGAGGTTTTGTAAAACCATATGGTGCTCGAAAATCATTATGCACTGACCACAATGGTATGCGTTAAAGCATATCCACTGGCTACACTGCCCGTTATGGTAGCCATTTCATTGGCAAAACCATCGCTAAAAACGTTGTCTCTTTCGTTGGTGGTATCGGCTTTCCCTTTGGTATAAAAATTGGTTGCGGTGGTAAATACCGTGTCACAGACTGAAGCAGGAAAAGCGATTTGCGTAACCAACAGCGATTTGCCAGCGGCGTTGTAGATATGAACGTGAATATGGACCGCACGCCCCGAATACCAACCCGGAAAAATCGTGGTAAAGCCTACGTTGCCGCTCGCGTCGGTTGTTTGGCGGCCCCTTAAAAAATGAACTGCCGTGTAATTGGTACTCTGCATTCCCGTCCCACCGTACTCCGAATAATTGCCAGCGGCATCGCAATGCCAAATATCTACCAAAGCACCTTCAAGGGCTTTACAATCATTGGCTTTGTTTCTGATGGTAATCGTGGCGGTCATCGGAACTCCCCCGCGGTCGGAGCGAATGTCTTTCATGACCAGTGAGCTGGGAGTTTTGGTAGGAAATGGCCCAGCGGTTTCGGAAGGAGTAACGTCGCAAGCGCCGCCCGTAGTGCCATTCGTGGACCCCGTAGTGGAGGTAGTGATTGTAGGGTCAACGTCTGTTTTGCTGCAAGCCCCTACCAGCGGCGTGACGGCGGCAATTCCCAGAAATGACAAACTTTTTTTCAAAAAATCTTTGCGTTCCATGTTCTTATAAATTTTTAGAGAGCGGTGATTGTTTACATCTCTTTTTACGGTGATACCTGCACTTTCGTTGTGGTCAATACTGTATTTGAGGTGAATAGAATGTTTTCTGCGGTAAATGTTAGGGTAAAGTTTAATCCCTAAAATGGGTTTAGGGGATGCTTGAGTGAATTAACAACCCATACGCATCAACCCAAACAATCGTTTCGGAGTGAGGGAAGTTTGCGGTAAAGAAGCTAAATGTATCGGGACAAAATAGAAGGATTAGACTTTGGTCATTTTTTGCCCTTAAACACCCGAAAAAACGCCTTCTCGTAACTATTACCAATCGGAATCTCTTCGCCTGCCAGCGTAATGAGCTTATTACGGACATTTTCAACGCGACGAAAAGGCACAATAAACGAACGATGTACACGAATAAAATCCTGCGCTGGCAACTTCTCCATGATTCCTTTCATGGTCATGCGTGCCACGATAGGCTTGCTGCCTGCAAGGTGGATTTTGAGGTAATCGTCAAGGCCTTCGATAAAAACAATGTCGGTAAAAGCGAGTTTGTAGACACTATAATCGGCTTTGATAAACAGATATTGGGGCGGCTCGTGGGCTTCGGATTTTTGGAGAAACTGCTGGTAGTCTTTGGCTTTATAGACTGCCTGCACAAAGCGCTCGAACGTAAAAGGTTTCAATAAATAGTCAATGGCGCTCAGGTTGAAGCCCTCCACGGCGTATTCGGCGTAGGCCGTCGTAAAAATCACCATTGCATCTTGCGGAATGGCCTTGTAAAATTCAATGCCCGACATGGACGGCATGTTGATATCTAAAAAAAGCAAATCTACGTCGTTTGCAGAGAGGTACTCAAACGCTTCGTCGGTGCGGGAAAATGTTTTTTGAAGGTCAACAAAATCCACTTGACCGCAAAAATGCGTAATTACGCGGAGAGCAGGCGGCTCGTCGTCTAAGGCAATGGCTTTGAGCATATTGCTTACAATTCAAAGGTTAAATCTACCGTAAAACTTTCGGGAACATCCGTAATGGTCAGCAGATGTTTGGAGGGATACATCAATTGCAATCGTGTCTGGGTATTCTCAATGCCGATACCACTGGAAGTGTCTTCGTCGTAAAACACCCGCACTTTTTTATTGAACGTACGTAAATGTAAACGATTTTCGGCAATAGAAAGCTGAATCTCTACCCGTGATTTTTCCTGCGGATTGACGCCGTATTTGAATGCATTTTCGATAAATGAAATCAAAATCAAGGGCGCAATTTTTTGGCCGTTGGGTTTCCCCTTGATGCTAAAATCAACGGTGACGGTATCGTCTAGCCGCAATTGTTGCAGAGCTACGTAGTTTTCAACGTACGAAAATTCCTTGGCCAACGGCACCCAATCGGCATCGGCTTCCCGCATGACGTACCGCATCAGCGACGAAAGTCTGACCACTGCATCGGCGGTTTTAGACGATTGCTCAATGGCCAGCGAGTAGATGGTATTGAGCGTGTTGAACAAAAAATGCGGGTTGATTTGGGCCTTCAAGAATGACAATTCGGTGTTGAGTTTCTGGCGTTCGGTTTCCCGTAAACGGTCGTTGATACGTAACGAAAGCGAAACAAAAACCCCTACCAAAAACAAAAACAACGCATGACTAAGCTCAAAGCCAAAAGGTGGTTTTTCTTGCGTAGCTCTCGGTGCAGGTGGGGGCATTTGCGGGTCTTGAGCGTCAAATTTAGGCGGAAGTGGGTGGGCTGGTTTAAGGTCCGAAGGCGGTGGGTCGGGAGGTGCCAAACGTTGATGGGTTAAATCTTGGCGGTCTACGGCTACGAGCATTAATAGCACAACCCCAAAACACAAAATCGTACTTCCTGCATACAAAACGTGCTTTCGGGCAAAATAGAGCTTAGGAATCAGGACGTAATAATTTAGATAAAAGAACCCCAGCATGAATAGATAAGCCAGCAGGTTGGTCTGTTCGTGGGGATTGTGCGCGATTTCGGCCATTTGAGAAAAGCCTTTTGGGGCAAAAATATAGGGCAGGGCCAAAAACGATACACCGCATAAAAGATGAATCGCGAGGGCCCAAGAGGTTCTGTTCATTGGCCAAGATAATTTGGGTTGAAAGGTAAAAAACAAACCCCTTGGCGCGAAATTTTTGAGGTGATAAAGTAGAATCCGTAGGTGAAACGGCTTGTATCACCGAAAAAACACGGAGATTTGGACGCTGGAAGACAATCCCTTGCTAAACTTATCTAAATTCACCTTCATATTCACTCGTATGGCCAACGAAGTAATTATTCAAATTAGCAGCAAACTTAAAGACTATCGCAAGTCAAAAGGGATTACCATTCAACAGCTGGCCGACCGGGCACAGGTGAGCAAGGGCCTGATTTCTCAAATCGAAAACAACCGTACCATTCCCTCGTTGTTGGTGCTCATCAATTTGATTCGTTCGTTGGGCGTAGATTTGAACGACTTTTTTGCCGACGTAGAGCAGGCTTCTGAAAGCAAAGTGGTGGTAAAACGCAACGAAGATTACCAAAAATTTGAGAAAGAACAATCGAAGGGTTTTGTCTACAAACGGGTAATGACCCGCACCATTCAGAGCTTGCCAACCGACATTGTACTGTTGGAGTTAGCCCCCAAAGCTACACGTTCGTTTATGGTCAAAACCAACGCATTTGAATATAAATACATCATCAGCGGGTACGTAGAATATACCGTTGGCGACCAAAAATATACCCTACAAGCGGGAGATTCCATCTTCTTTGATGCCAACCTACCGCACAAACCAACCAACATCGGAGATACTACCGCTACCATGCTGGTTATGTATTTTTTCAAGGAATAGCGTAAATGCCGATTTTATTTTGTTGCTTGTGATTGCTCATCAATCAAAAGGCATTGATGTTGTCTACACTCAAACGCTTTTCTAATGAATAACTTAATTTATGTACTGATTGTGGGTGCCATCGCTGGCTGGATAGCTGGTGAAATCAAACGTGGTTTCGGCTATGGTTTGTTCGGAAATATCTTGGTGGGTATTCTCGGTGCGTTTGTCGGAAATTGGCTTTTTGCTCAATTGGGGGTTTCGCTCGGAGCGGGCTTAGTTGGGGTTATTCTAACCGCCGTTATCGGGGCGTTGGTCCTACTTTTTGTTGTTGGACTCGTCAAGCGAAGATAATATACACAACGAATTATGTTTTAAATAGCTGGCTCATTGCCGGCTATTTGTGTGTTTGATGGGTCTTAAAATGAAAAGAGTTGCTTTGATAGTGCGGAGTTCACTTTATCTTTGCCGACGTTATTTACCCATTTATTTCATGAAACACACACTCTTTTTACCCCTATTTTTTGTTTCAGTTCTCACTTTCGGGCAAGCTCCCCCGATCGATGCCAATCGTGTAGCTAAGCATATCAATTACTTAGCCTCTGATAAAATGAAGGGGCGCGGAACGGGCAGCAAAGAAAACGCCAAAGCGGCCAAGTACATCATCAAACAATTCAAAAAATTTGATTTAACCCCCTTAGGCACAGACGGCTACCGCCAGCCTTTTACGGCCAAAGTAAGGCGTATAGTCGTACCCGATAGCATTCGGCCTGCTACAAACGTCATCGGTTTTTTAGACAACGGTGCTCCTTATACCATCGTTATTGGTGCGCATTATGAACACTTGGGCACGGGAACGCAGGGCAGTTCGCGCGACAAAGCGCCGCAGGGAAAAATCCATAACGGTGCCGACGACAACGCTTCTGGCGTGGCGGGGTTGCTGGAACTGGCACGTTATTATACCCAGAACGACGTCAAAGAGCCCTACAATTTTCTATTCATTGCTTTTGGAGCCGAAGAACTGGGCTTGGTGGGCTCACGGTATTTTGTAAATAATCCAACCTTGCCGTTGGATAAAATCCATTTTATGAGCAACATGGACATGATTGGCCGTTACAACGCCGACCGGGGCGTGGGTATCGGCGGATATGGAACAAGCGACGCTTGGCCAGAAGTGTTTAAAGAAGTGAAAGGAAGCGTTAAATTCTTTACCGACCGCTCAGGGAGCGGCGGGGCCGACCATGCGTCTTTCTACGCCAAAAAAGTGCCCGTGCTGTTCTTCCACACGGGCGGCCACGACGACTACCACATGCCCACCGACGACCCCGAAAAAATTGATATTCCTTCTACGGTTGGGATTCTGGATATTCATATTCAGCTGATTGAAAATGCAATGAAGCGGCCGAAATTGGTGTATACCGAAGTGAAGTAGGAGGCAACGTCGGCAAGGGCCGGGCATCAACGTCGGCGAGGTTTTGAACCTCGCCGACGTTATAATTCCCCCACAACTTGCTTTATACCCAAGTAATCTAACTTCAACCTAATTTACGATAATGCATCCATTTCTAAAAACGCTCTCCGTTGCTGCCGCGTTGGTGACGGTAAGCGGTTTGGCCGCGTACAAAAGTGATGATACCACGGCTCCCAACGCTACAAAACCGACCACGGGCGTTATTCCTGCCACCGATATTAAAATGCCTGCGGGTTTCTCTGCCACCATTTTGGCCGAAGATTTGGAAACACCGCGCCACTTGGCGGTTTCGAAAGGCGGCGATATTTATGTGAAAATCAACAAACTCAAAGACGGCAAGGCCATCTATCGCCTCCGCGACACCAACGGCGACGGAGCCATTGACGAAAAGGTGGGTTTTGGGGACTATAAAGGCTCGGGGATCTTTATTCGTGGGGGCTATTTGTATGCTTCTTCTAATACAGGCGTATTTCGGTACAAACTCAATGAAAAAGAAGAAGTGATCGACATGAACAATCCCGAACAGATTGTGAAAGGATTGGTGAGCAAAGGCCGCGACGAAGCCAAAAATATTGCCGTAGACAACAACGGCTACGTGTACGTAAACGTGGGCTCTTACGACGAAACCTGCAAAGAAGCGGGCACCAACAAAGGCAAAATGCCGTGTCCGTTGTTGGATTCGGTAGGGGGCATTTGGCGGTTCAAAGCCAATCAATTAAATCAGCAGTATTCCGACGGTATTCGCTACGCCACGGGCCTGAAAAATGTGGTAGGTTTAGACTGGAATTCCAGCACCAATTCGTTGTTTGTGATGATGCACGGGCGCGGCAAGTTCCACGACGTATTCCCTCAGTACTACACTCCGCAGGACAGCGAAAAACTCCCCGCCGAAACCATGTATGAAGTCCACGAAGGCGACGATGCTGGTTGGCCATACGTGTACTATGATCC